>DASVWD010000046.1 GCA_036389795.1 Longimicrobium sp. | reverse complement strand
CGACGGAGAACCCACGCGGTTCTCCGACGACTCCGTCTCCGTGTGAGACGCCCGGTGACGATCGCGATCCCGAACGATCCTCCGCGAGATGGATCGCCCGTTCCGGCACGCCCCCCGAGCCGTCCGGGGTGGCACGGGCGGCCAGGATCACGGCCGCGCCACCGCTACATCGGCCCGGGGTCGTCGGGGTCCGGGTCCGTCTCTTCGCCCGAGAGCAGGGCGACCACCCGGGCGAGCAGCTTGCCCGCGCGCGTCTTGGCCGCGCGGTCTTCTCCCGCCTTCTGCAGGGCCTTCCCGTAGCGCTCGGCCTCCCGCAGCACCGACAGCTCGACGGGCGGCTGCCGCTGCGCCTTGCGCAGCACGCAGCGGATGAACAGCTCGTAGCGCACGTCCGGGCGCTGGAGGAGCTTGATCGAGCCGCGCAGGTGCCTGACGGCCAGGTCGTCGTCGCCCTCCAGGTGCGCGATCCGCGCGAGCTGGTACAGGTTCCAGTGGTGGCTCCGGCCCCCGGCCTCGAAGTGCTGCTTGGCCGCCTCGTAGTTGCCGCGCTCCGCCTCCAGCCGCCCGAAGTAGTAGTGCGCCTTCTCGTTCAGCGGGGAGAGCTCGAGGGCCTTCTCGAGGGCGTCCTCGGTGTGCTCCGCCCAGCGGCGGTCGCCCTCCTGCTTCAGCTTCAGGTACGCCGCCGCGATCCCGATGTACGGGTCGACCATGTCCGGGACCCGCGCGCGCGCCTGCTGGAAGACGGTCAGCGCCTGCTGGTAGTCGCCCATCAGGTGGAGCGAGCGCCCGTGGGCGTTCTCGGCGGCGGCCAGCGCCAGCTCGTAGCTCTCGCGGTCTTCGCCGCCCTCGGGCGTGGGGATCTCGTCGAGCTCCCGCACGATGGTGGCGATCTGGGCCGCGATGCAGCGGAACTCCTCGCTCTCGCGCACGGCGTTGCCGTCCCGCTCCAGCAGGGCCTCCTGCTTGGAGGAGAGCGCCGACGCCCGCGCGCTGCGGACCAGGAAGACGAGCCGCCTGCGCTGCTCGTCCGGGATCTGCGGCGAGCGCCGGCGGCCCTCGCGCGGGAGCAGGCCCTGTGCGTTCGTCATCGTCTCGGCCTCCCCTCTAGTTGGCGGATGGAGAGGAGACGACGGGAAGCGGAGCGAGCTCCTCCAGCAGCTGGTCGAAGATCCGGATGGCCCGGTCCTGCTCCTCGACGGTGAGGAACATGGAGAGCGTCATGCCGCGGTGGTAGTCGAGCACCAGCGGGAAATCGGGCGAGCGGGCGAGGAAGTCCCTGAGCCGCTCCGAGTGCCCCCGGTGGTCGCCGTTGACCAGCCGGTCGAGCGAGTTGAAGTACTGGATCGCCTCGCCGGGGCGGTTGAGCCTGCGCAGCGTCTCGGCCAGCTTGAACTTCGCCATCCAGTTCCCGGGATCCTGCCTCGCCGCGTCCTGGAACTGCTCGCGCGCGTCGTCGAGCAGCTGCTCCCGCACGTCCGCGTCGTCGGCGTCGGCGAGCAGCTCCAGGCCGCGCTGGTAGTGGAGGAAGGCCGACCAATTCGAGGCCGGCTTGGACTCGGCCAGGTCGTACATGTAGTGCAGGGCGAACTCGCGGATCGCCTGCTCGCGGGCGTCGTCTCCGGTGCCCCTCTCCTTCCAGCGCCCGGCGTGCCCCCTGCCCGCGTGCGGCGGCCCGCCGGCGGCGGCCAGGCGCGGCATCGCCGCGGCGGCGCCGGGCCGCGCCCGGCCGGTCAGGCGCAGCAGCCCGGCGTGCAGGCGCCGCAGCGGCCCCCAGACCTGCAGCTCCCGCCTGCCGGGGACCCGCTCCACGAACAGGGTGACGGTGCCGTCCGGGGCCGCGCTGAGGTACCCGCTCAGCAGCCACTCGTGCGAGAGGTTGAAGAGGCTCTCGAAGAACGCGAGCACCTGCGTCGGGCGCAGCATGAAGAGCCCGATGGTCACCGGCTCGTCGGCGAGCATCGACCGCATCTCGGCCATGATCGAGAAGTTGGTGGGGAGGTAGGGGAAGCCGTCGAGGTCCTTCACCCGTCCCGCCGGCACGATGTCGCCGCGCTCCTCGATCTCCTTCATGGTCCGGTGGATTTCGCGCATGAGGATGCGGCTCTGCCGCTCCCGGTCCGCCTCCGGGGCGGTGAGGTCCACCACGGCCAGCCCGGTGCCCTTCCTCACCGGGAGCAGCTTGCGGATCCCGCCGACGAGCATCGTGAGCAGCCCCGCCATCACGACGCCGACCGCCAGCCAGCCCAGGAGCCGCAGGAGGGTCTTGCTGGAAGTTCCGAACTCGCTGAGCGCGCTGGCGGCGAACTCCCGGCTCATCGTGCGCTTCTCCTCCTGGGCCCGGCGCAGCTCGGCGTCCACGAGGTCTCGGAACGCGCGGGAGGTGCCCTTGGCGGACTGCAGGGCCGTCAGCTTCTCGATCGCCATGTCGAGCCGGCCGGCCCGGAAGTCCGCCTGCGCGAGCCTCAGCTTTTCACGGCCCGCCGCATCCGCGCGCTGGCGGGCGAGCTCGTGGAGCGAGTCGACCATCCGCAGCCGGCGCATGTTGAGGTAGACGTCGCCCACGGGGTCCAGGCGCAGCCCGGTTACCACCGACATCGCGCTGTCGGGGTAGCCCGCGTGCAGGTACGAGTGGGCGGCGTCCAGCGTGCGCAGCAGCAGGTCGAGCCTGCGCGCGTGCTCCGCCTGGGCGGTGTCGCGCAGCACGGCGGGGTGGCGCAGGAGGGCGCGCGCGCCCGCGAAGTCGCCGGCGGCTTCCCGCTCGAGCGCCTGCGTGAAGCGGTCGGCGTGCTGGGCCGGCGCGGGGGCCGCCAGGAACAGGGCGGCGGCGCCGCAGAGCCCGGCGAGGCGGCGCCGGTGGCGGGAACTGGGGAACGGAGAGCTCATCGGACGGTGGGGAAAGAGATTGGAGAGAGACCTGGAGATACCGACCGGCACCGACAGCGGCGGAACCGGGCCGGCCGGTCGCCGGCGCTTCACGTGATCAGCGTGGAGCGCGAGCCCGGCGAAGCGGATCCCGCCAACGGAGATCGTTCAGGAGGTCGACGGCTTTCCCGGCCCGGGGATCTGCCCGGGCCGCGTGCCTTCGACTGGATGGATGATGGGAAGCTTCGAGGGGGGCGGAGGCGTCCGGAGGCGTGGCGGAACGTCGGCCCGGACGACTTCGAGGGGTGCCACGCCCGGCCCTCACCGCCGATCGGTGCGGCGGGACAGCCGAATGGTACCTCGATGAACGGTAGCCCCTTTCGACCCAACGCGTTACGGACGACAAACATGCGCTGTGAGCGGCGACCGCGCAACCCCCCCGGACGTCCGGATGGCCCGACCGGGACGGCGTGTACGCGGGGCGGAGTCGTGCCCGCCCGCGGGAGGCGCTCATCCCGCGAACCGTTCCAGCCGGAACGGCGCGAGGTCGAAGCGGGTGCGGCCCTCCAGCAGGAGGTCGGCGTGGAGCTCGCCGATGGCGGAGGCGAACTTGAAGCCGTGGCCGGAGCACGGGCTGGAGAGGAGCACCTGCGGGTGCTCGGGATGGAAGTCGACCAGGAAGTCGCCGTCCGGCGTGTTGGTGAACAGGCACACCTGGCCCCCGCGCACCGGCGCGCCGGCCAAGCCTGGCAGGATCTGCCGCAGCGCCGCCCGCAGCGGCTCCACCTCGGCCGGGTCCACCTCGCGCCGCACCTGGTCCGGACCCGCGCAGACCTCGCCCTGGTGCATCAGCGCCGCCTTCACCCCCCGCTCCAGGCGCGGGAAGCCGTAGCCGATGAACCCCGGCGTGTGCTCCCACGCGTAGATAGGGCAGCGCTCCGGCTCGTACTCCTCTCCCGCCGCGCCGAGCCAGAACGGCACCTGGCGCTCGACGGCGAGCGGCAGGTCGAGCCCCGGCAGCAGCTCCCGCGTCCACGCGCCGGCGGCGACGAGGAGGCGCCCGGCGCGGTAGGTGCCCGCGGGGGTGCGCACCCGCACGCCCTCGCCGTCCGCCTCCCAGGCCGTCGCCGGCTCCTCGAAGCGCAGCTCCGCCCCGCGGCCGGCGGCCAGCGCCAGGTGCGCCCCGGTGCAGTCCTCCGGGCGCAGGAAGCCCGCCCGCGGGTCCACCACGGCGACGAACTCCTCGACCGGGTCGAACGCGGGCCAGCGGGCGTGCACCTGCCGCGCCGAGAGCACCTCGTGCGGTAGGCCGTGCTCCGCCGCGCTGCGCAGCGTCCCGGTGACGAGCATGCCGTCCGCGGGGCCGAGCATCAGACCGCCGGCGACGTGCATCAGGGGCGCGCCCGCGTCCCGCTCCAGGGCTTCCCACAGCTCGTACGCGCGCTGGACGAGGGGGACGTAGAGCGGGTGCTCGAAGTACATCTCGCGGATGATGCGGCTGTCGCCGTGCGAGGAGCCCAGAGCGTGGCGCGGCCCGAAGCGCTCCAGCCCCAGCACCTTCGCCCCGCGCGCCGCCAGGTGGTACGCCGAGGCGCTCCCCATCGCCCCCAGCCCGGCGACGATCACGTCGTATCGATCTGCCATCGCTCGGAATCGAGATCGGTAAACCGCATGTCTCACACGGAGTCAACGGAGTCAACGGAGAACCCCGATGCAGTTCTCCGTCGACTCCGTTTCCTCCGTGTGAGGCTTTGGGGTTTCGTCTTCAGGCCGGGGCCGGCGCCCTCGCGCGGTCGTCGGCCGGCTTGAGCCCGTACGCGGCGGCCAGCATGATGGACGACACCACCACGTGCGGCAGGTTGAGCATGATGTCGGCCGTCCAGGGCTGGTCGTTGACGAAGCCGTTGAGGAGCCAGAAGGTGGCGTCGAGCGCGTAGTACGACCCGAACGTCACCAGGAACAGCCGGCTGGCGCGCTCGGAGTGCAGCGCGGCCGCGAACGCCGCCAGCGCGGTGAGCCCGTGGGTGATGTCGTCGACGGCGCTGATGGCGAACGCGCCGAACATCATGCGCTCGTGCCCCGCGTGCGGCGAGATCCCCGGGATCCATCCCAGGATCACCACGATCGTGCCGAACAGCCCCACCCCGAACGCCACCTTCCTGAGACTGAGCATCACCCCTCCCGGTGTGTGTGATGGAGAGACGTTGATTTGAGCACGACCCTCAATGCTGTCATCCTGAGGGCGCGTGCGCTCGACTCGTTTCCGCGCGAGAGCCTGCGCGCCCGAAGGATCTATGGCCCGTATCGGCGAAGATCCTTCGCAATGCAGGCCACGGATCCTTCGGCCTGCGACGATTCGCGTGGACGCGGCTGCGGTCTGGCCGGCCTCAGGATAACCTCTTTCCGTGGTGCACAGCTGATTCCGGAGCCGGCCCTCAGTAGTCGTAGACGTGGTCCACCGCCAGCCGCCCCTCGGCCTCCATGCGCCGCAGGAAGGGGAGGAGGTCGCGCGTGCGCACCTTCAGCACGGGGCGGATGCGGCGCGCGTCGCTGGCCAGCGGGAGCGCGTACAGGAACTCCGCGTCGGGGCCCACGTAGCGCCACTCCCGCGGCGCCACCCCCGTGACCACGATGTCGTCGTTCCCCGCGATCTCCACCAGCGGCGTCGTCTCCCCGCGGCGGGCGCTCTCCCGCAGCAGGCCGCCGAACGCGTCGTAGCGCTCCGTGGTGAGCAGCGCGTGCCGGGGCCCCAGCGGGCGCCGCGCGAGCACGCGCTTGTCTCCCGGCGCCAGCGACGCGGTGTCGCCGAACACCACCAGGCCCATCCTGAGGTCCTCGGGCGCGTACGCGGCCCCGGTGGCGCCGCCCAGCATCCACGCGTAGGCGCCCTTGACGGCGTACTCCAGCGTGAGCGACAGGCGCCGCTCCCACTTGCGCAGCGGGTGCGGCCCCCAGAGCGGCACGTCGCTCCACAGGCGCCCGAGCTGCGCGCCGAACGGGTAGCGGTACCAGGGGATGGTGTGGATGAAGCGGCCGTAGTCCGCCGCCACCTGGTGCGCGAAGCGGTCCTCGTCGGTCATGCGCCCGCCGGCCGTCCAGGCGCTCAGCCGGCCGAGGGTGTTCTCGTACGCGTTCTTGATGCTGTACTCCACCGAGAAGCTGGTCCCGATCACCCCCAGCATCAGCGCGTACCCCGCGTTGCCGGGGTTCTCGCGGCGCGACGCGCGCGACACCTGCGCCCAGTTGCGCCAGAACTGCCCGATCGAGCGCGCGTAGGGGAAGGCGTGCGGGAGGCGGTCCTTCGTCCACGCGGCGTACTCGTCGGCGCTGTAGACGATGAACCACTCCGGGTGGGCCAGGAAGCTCTGCGACTCGGGCCGCGCGTACCCCTCCACGCGCGCCAGCGCCGCCCGCTCCGGCGTCCCCACGTCCAGCCGCGCCGGGCCCGCGGGGTCGTAGCGGTCCCACAGCTTGTTGCGGAAGCGGTTGCCGGGGTCCAGCCGGCGCTTGAGCGCGAAGAACTCGCCCGCGCGCGGGTAGGCGCGCCGGAACTGCTCGGGGGTGGCGTGCGGCTGGTACGGCAGGTACCAGCTGCCGCCGCTGGCCAGGGCGGCGTCGGACATCTCGCGCGTCCACGCCGCCACCTCGCGCCGGGCCTCGGGGCTGGTGCGCTGCTTGTAGTAGACCACGAAGGCGAACTTCTCCTCCCCCGCCCAGGCCAGCAGCGAGCCCGGGTCCGGCGTGGCGTGCCGGATGGAGACGTTCACCACGTTCACGCGGTGGCGCCGGAAGATGCGCCTCATCCGCGGCACGAACTCGTCGAAGCGGCCCACGGGGATGAAGTACTCCTGCAGCACGTAGGTGTACTTCTTCCGCGAGGCCGGCTCCAGCTCGGCCACGTCGTAGCTCGCCTCGTAGTTGCGCCACACCACGTGCTCGCCGCGGTACGCCAGCGGGTCCAGCACGTGCTCGCGGATCTCCTTCCCCCCCGGCCAGCCGGTGACCACGCGCGTGCCGAAGCGGCTGGTCGGGTAGCTCTCGCGCCGCGGCATCAGGCGGTCGGGGACGGTGACGGGGTCGTTAGTGCGCGTGAACGTCACCACGCTCACGCGGTCGTACTCGTTGGGGTAGATGTCGGCGTTGTGGAAGACGACGTCCGGGCGGCCGCGCACGGAGCGGCTGAAGTACGCGGCGTACCGGCCGACGGGCATGGTGGTGCGGGTGCGGCGCACGCGCACGTTGTCGGCCAGGTCCAGCGTGGCCTCGGTGATCACCCCCAGCCCGCCGTACCCGCCGATGGCGCCGTAGAAGACCTCTGCGTTCTCGGTGGGCGACGCGGTGAGCGCCGTGCCGTCGGCCAGGAGGATGCGGAAGCTCCGCACGGTGGAGATGATGGGGCCGAGCCCGGCGTAGCGCCCGTGCACGTTCACCGAGAGCGAGCCGCCCACGGTGAAGTTGCCGTACGACTGCATCACCTTCACCGAGAGGCCGTACCGGTCGATGGCCTCCTGGATCTGCCGCCAGGTGGCGCCGGCCTGCACGGTGAGGGTCTTGGCGGCGGTGTCGAGCCGGACGACGCGGTTGTAGCGGCGCATGTCGATCTGCAGCGCGCCCTCGGTGGCCGTCTGCCCCCCCATGCTGTACCGCCCGCCGCCGATGGAGACGGGGCCGGTGGTGCCGCGCAGCGCCGCCACGATCTCGGCCTCGCTGGTGGGGGCGATCACCCGCGCCACCTCCACCGGGTTCAGCTTCGTGACGTCGTTGACGATGGGCCCCGACACCGGCCCGATCACCGGCGTGTGCGCGATCCCCCACGCCGTGGTGACCACGGTGAGCAGCGCCACCGCCAGCACGAGCCATAGGACCACGCGCGCTGTCCGCCGCACCCCGCGCCCGAGCGCGCGGACGGCCCTGCGGCCGCGCCCGCCGGCAGGTCTGGGGGCAGCTTCTTTCGACTTCCTGGACCTCGAATCGGACGCAGCTGGCTTTGCAGGTGCGTCCGGAGGCCGCGTCGTCTTGCTGTCGCTGGCTTCCATTGGGTCTGCCGGCGGGCTGGTGGGGCGGGAGACTCGTCTCAGGGGGCGTACTGCGGGGGCGCGGTTCGCTCGTAGAAGGATCGAAACTCCCTCATCGTTCGACCACACCGTCAATGTAGCGGGTGCGCGCTTCCTTTCGCCACCCGAGGTGCGTGACGTCCGGTGGCCCGCGTGCGGACGGCGGGCGCGGTGGGAGCGTCCGCGTGGAAGCCGTGATGTGTCGCGGTGGACTGGCGGCCAGAGGCAGGGCTGCACGCCCCATGCGCCGGAGGCCCCGGCGGTGCGAGCGCCGGGGCCTCCAGGCAGTGGGCGTGGCGATGGTTCCCTTCGTACGCGCCGAGGTGCCGCGTCAGAGCACTCCGACGATCTCGAGGTAGCCGAACTCCACCGGCGAGTCGTCGGCGCTGTGGGGCTCTCCGGGGCGGAGCCTGACGCGCTTCAGCGTTTCGTTCTTCACGTGGGAAAGCCGTGCCTGCCGCAGGAGGTCGGCGAAGGTGCCGGTCACGTACCGCCACTGCCGGTTCGCGGGGTCGACGGGCAGGTTGCGCTCGTCGTTGCGGTAGTCGCCACGCTTGAGCCAGGAGCTCAGCCCCAGCCACACCTGGCGCTCCTTCTTGCGGGCGTCCTGGAACCCGAGCTCGAAGTAGACCGCGTAGTGCGCCTCGCTGGGGCTGCGCACCGCGATCTTGAACCGTGCGTGGGGAGACAGGCTTCCGTTGATCGACAGGTTCAGCGGGCTCTCCCACCGCGACAGCCGGACCATCCGGCCGAACGGGCCGTCCTCGACGATCTCGCATCCATCGCACCTGACCTCGATCTCGTCACTCGCGAGCAGGTTCTGGCCCGGCTTGGGGAACGTATACGTGGGCCACGGAGCGATGTCTTCGAGCTCGGCGAACAGGCGGTCCAGGTACTTGTGGATCAGCGTCTGGAGGTTGCTGCTCGTGAACTTCGCCGTCGCGGCGCCGGCCAGGTCCGAGATCTGGCGCCAGGACCGGCCCGGCGAGCAGGAGGTGAGCAGGAGGACCGGGGCGCCTTTCCCGTGGAAAAAGCCGAGCTCGTAGGCAATGTTGGGCCGCAGGTCGTCGACGAAGGCGATGGCGCCCACGCACCGTTTCAGCGCCTTCACCAGCTCGGTGTTGAGGGTGCGCCCGGGAGACACGCCCTCCGGAATCCCGAACACCTCCGCGTGTGTGCGTACCAGCCGCCGGGGATCGTGGGGACGGTCGTCGCGGATGTCCGGGCGCTCATAGGTGTTTACGGCGTTCTCGGCGGCCTGCAGGTACTCCGGCGCGGTCTGCGCGACTGAGAAAATGACCAGGATCGAGTCCTCGATCGGCCGCCTGGGTGGCGGAAAAACCGATGGAACCTGTAACCCTGTCTCCTGCGTTAGCATGATCGCCCTCCCCTTCGTCGATCAAAACAATCGCGCGCTGAAGTTACCGCACGCCTCCCGCCAAACTGCGGACCTTCATGATGTGGAGCCGGGTTCGCGCGGGCAAGCAAACATTTGTGGAAATCGACTCTGTCTTACAGGGCGGGACGAAGCTCGCCCTCGCGCCCCTGGAGTCCGGTGCGCCCGCACTGCATCGCAGGCAGAGGCGGCCTCGGCGGCACCTTTCGGAGCCACTTCGTTCCGCGACGATCATTGACAGTGGAAGACGTGAGAAGTACGATGCCCCTCCGTCGTCTTTCCCCGTAACTGCCTCCGTCGGGAGTAGCAGTTCCGCCCCCGCCAGCCGCACTTCGGGAGACACCGCGCGAACAACCTCGTTCGCGCGGGCCGACCTCCATCCCCCGCCCGGAGGGCACCCATGACCCGTCCGCTGGTCCACGAGATGTTCTCTCCCTTCACCCGCGAGCAGGCCGACGCCGAAGCGGTCGACGTGGCCGTGGTGGGCGGCGGGATGGGCGGCGCCTACACCGCGTGGCGCCTCAAGCAGGAGAAGCCCGAGCTGAACGTGGTGCTCTTCGAGTACAGCGACCGCATCGGCGGGCGGCTGTACACGGACCAGCTCCCCGGGATGCCGCACGTGAACGCCGAGCTGGGCGGGATGCGCTTCATCCCCAAGACGCAGGCCTTCGTGCGCGAGCTGATCGAGCAGCTGGGCCTGGAGACCCGCCCCTTCCCCATGGGTCCGGAGAAGGACCCCGGCGGCTCCAACAACCTGATGTACCTGCGCCGCCGGCTCCTGCGCGCCTCGCAGCTCACCGACCCCGCGCTGGTGCCGTACCTGATGAACCCCACCGAGCAGGGGATGACCCCCGACCAGCTGCAGAAGTACGTGATGGACTCGCTGGTGCCCAACGCCGGCGAGCTCACGCAGGACGAGTGGAACGAGGTGGAGGTGCTGAACGGCGAGAAGCTGTACAAGCTGGGCTTCTGGAACCTGCTGTACGAGGTGCTGAGCAGCGAGGCGTACCAGTACATGGACGACGCCGGCGGCTACTACACCAACGTGGCCAACTCCAACGCCGTGCTCTCGCTCCCGGTGTTCGAGTTCGGCCCCAGCGTCAAGTACGAGACGCTGGTGGACGGCTACGAGGCGCTCCCGCGCGCGCTGGCGGCCGAGTTCCAGGCCGCCGGCGGCGAGGTGCGCATGAACCGGCGCCTGGACTCGATGGGGCGCAACGAGCAGGGGTCGTACGCCCTCCTCTTCGCCGAGACCGAGCCGAACGAGCTGGGCAAGTCGCGCGACCGCCGCGAGCAGGGCGCCACCCGCACGCACCGCGTGGTGGCCAAGCGGGTGGTGCTGGCCATGCCGCGGCGCTCGCTGGAGCTGATCAACTGGGAGCCGTTCGCGCGCGACCGCGAGGTGCGCGAGATGGTGGAGGCGGTGATCATCCAGGCGGCGTTCAAGATCTTCCTGGCGTACCCGTACCCGTGGTGGCGCGTGCTGGGGCTGCAGGCCGGGCGCTCCATCACCGACATGCCGCTCCGGCAGACCTTCTACTTCCAGACCGAGGGCGAGCAGCCCCACAGCGACCCTAAGAACTACAACTCGCTGATGATGGTGAGCTACAACGACCTGGGGAGCGTGCCGTACTGGAAGGCGCTGGAGGAGGGCGACCCCTTCCTGGGCGAGCGCAACCGCTGGAACCCGGGGCGCGAGGCGAAGCCCGTCAACGGCTTCCCCGTCACCTGCCAGATGGTGGAGGCCGCGCAGGCGCAGGTGCGCGAGGTGCACGGGCTGGAGTTCGTCCCCAGGCCGTACGCCGCCGCCTACCACGACTGGTCCGACGACCCGTACGGCGGCGGGTGGCACGCCTGGAAGGCGGGCTTCAAGTTCTGGGAGATCATGCCGAAGATCCGCCAGCCCGTCCCCGGCGAGGAGGTGTTCGTCTGCGGCGAGGCGTACTCCATCAACCAGGGGTGGGTGGAGGGCGCGCTGCAGACCGCCGAGCTGATGCTGGAGGAGCACTTCGGCCTCGACCGCCCGAAGTGGCTCCCGCCCCCGGACAAGTACAGCCTGGGCTACTGAGGCTCCCTGCCGATCTGCCGGTAATCCCGCCCACCGTCCGAACGCGACGGGTTCCGTAGGGGCGAGCATGCGAGTCCGAGCACAGGCGGCCCGGCGCGGGAGCCCGCCTCCCGCGCACGAGCCGGCGTCCGCCGGTCGAGGCATGCCTCGCCCCTACGGATTTGCCCCGGCGCCGTCCGTCCGGCGGTCCGTCCACCGACCCCTGCACCCGGAGCTCGCATGGCTGCGACCTACACCGTCTCGGACTACCTGATCGACCGCCTGAAGGAGATCGGCGCCGAGCACGTCTTCGCCGTCCCCGGCGACTACGCCGGCGCCTTCCTGAGCACCATCGACGCCGACCCGGAGAAGCGGCTCGTCCGCGTGGGCACCACCAACGAGTGGGTGGCGGGCTACGCGGCCGACGCCTATGCGCGCATGAAGGGCGCGGGCGCCATGTGCCTCACCTACGGCGTGGGCACCTTCGGCGTGCTGAACGCGCTGGCCGGCTCGTACGTGGAAGAGGTGCCGGTGGTCCTGATCATCGGCTCGCCCTCGTTCAAGCAGCGGCACGTGGAGCGGCACGAGGGCATCCTCTTCCACCACTCCACCGGCACCCTCTGCGCCGACGCGGAGTCGGTGCAAAACGTGACCGTCGCGCGCGAGGTGGTGAGCGAGGGGTGGCGCGCCCCCCGCCAGATCGACCGCGCGCTGCGCGCGATGCTGGCGTGGAAGCGTCCCGTGTACCTCGAGTTCTACTCCAACGCCTGGACCGCGGAGTGCCGCCGCCCGCTGGGCCCGCTCGCGCCCGGGAAGCTGCCGACGTCCAGGCGCCGCCTGGAGCGCGCGGTGGAGGCGACGCTGGAGAAGCTGCGCGGCGCGCCGGCCCCCGTCGTCTGGGCGGGGGTGGAGGTCGCCCGCTTCGGGCTCCAGGATCCGCTCCTCGGCCTCATCCGCGCCACGCGGCTCCCCTGGGCGAGCGACCTGTGCGGGAAGGGGCTGCTCCCGGAGAGCACGGCCGGGTTCCTGGGCGTCTTCGACGGCGCCTCGTCGGTGGAGAAGGTGATGGACCTCTTCGACGCCTCCACCTGCGTGCTGGGGCTGGGGCCCATCGTCACCGACGACTTCGCCGTGTGGGCGCAGGAGCGCTACGACTACATGGTGCTGGCGTACGGCAACGCGGTGCGCGTGGGGCGGAAGACGTTCCGCGACGTGCCGCTGGCCGCGTTCATGGAGCGCCTGCTGGAGCGGCTGCGGGAGGAGGGCTGGAGCGCCCCCAAGGAGGCCGCGCCCGCGCTGGAGGCGGTTCCCACCCCGGGCGAGAAGGCGCGCGCCCTGCTGGCGTCGGTCGACACCACGCCGTCGGCGTCGGTGCCGGGAGGGGAGCGGCGGGTGACGTACAACCGCTTCTTCGAGCGCATCCGCGGCTGGGTGGACGACTCGATGGTGCTGCTGGCCGACACCAGCATCGTGCTGTACTCGGCGGCCGAGCTGCCGGTGGAGCGGAAGGGCGGCTTCATCGCGCAGGCGGCGTGGAACTCCATCGGCTTCACCCCGGGCGCGGCGCTGGGGGTGGGCTTCGCCGACCCTGGGCGGCGCGCGGTGGTGTTCTGCGGCGACGGCGGCTTCCAGGAGATCGCGCAGGCCGTCTCCGACATCGTGCGCGCGGGGCACGACACGGTGGTGTTCGTCTTCAACAACGCCCTGTACGGGATCGAGCAGGCGTTCGTGGACCCGTACTACTTCGTCCCCGATTCCACCGGGAAGCGGCACCCGCCCGAGGCGTTCGACCTGCTGCACGCGTGGGACTACGCGAAGCTCACCGAGGTCTTCCGCGGCGGGTGGGGCGTGGCGGTGGAGACGCTCGACGAGCTGGACGACGCCCTGGCGCGGGCGAAGACGCAGCGCGGCCTGTCGCTGATCGACCTGCGCATCCCGCAGGACTCCATCACCCGGCAGATGCTCCTCCAGGCCGGCGTGCAGCCGAAGGACATCCCCCCGCTTCAGGCCGCCGCGCCGGCGGTGGGGAGGGAGGTGACGGCGAAGAGACCGGCCAAGGCGAAGCGCGGCTGATACCGAACCCGGGAGATCGGTTGCCGTGTCGAGGCGGACGCGGCGCTCGCGCGCGGTGAGGCTGTCATCCTGAGGCCCGGTCACACCGGAACCAGTATTCGCCCGGATGACGGCAGGGCCGAAGGATCTACTCACCCTGGCAGGTGGGTGGGGCGCGGTAGCGGCACGGATGCCTGCTTGGACCTGGTGTGGTACCATCCTCCGGGATTCGCTTTGCAGTGGGAGCTGTCATTCCGAGCGGAGCCCGATGCGCTGAGCTCGCGTTCGCCACCGAAGCCGGCCGGGCTCCCGAGGAATCCATCCGCGGGCGGCAGGAGGCCGGATCGATGTACGGAGCCGGCATCCGGGCGGGGTGAGTAGATTCCTCGGGCGCCGCCCAGCTCAGGCGTGGATTCCGGATTGGTGCCGCGGCGCCGCTCGGAATGACATAGTTCGCGAGAGGACCGGGTTGCACACTGATTCCTGAATCCGGTATGAGCCGCACCTCGCGGCTGGACGCGCGAAGGCCCCGGCGATCCGCTCGCCGGGGCCTCCTCGTTCGTGACGACTCGATGACCCGCCGACTCAGTCCGCCGCCACCGGCTCCTTGACGGGCTCGCCCTCGGGCGCGCCGGGGAAGCCGTCGCCGGGGTAGCGGTACACGGGGCCCAGCGGCTCGCCGTCGCGCAGCATGGTGCCCTTGTAGCGCATGTGGTCTTCGTGTACGCCGAAGTTGGTGCGCTGCAGCTCGGCCACGCGCGCCAGGTCCTCCGGCGTGAGGTCGGGCTTGTCGGGCGCGGCGGCGAACTCCTCCAGCTGCTCCAGGTTGTAGATGTTGGGCAGCGTCGTCATCACCGCGGGCGAGGCCAGGATCCACTTGAGCGCCGCCTGCCCCAGCGTCATCCCGCGCCCCTCGTGCAGGAAGCCGAGCGTCTCGATCTTCTTCAGCCCGTTGACCAGCCAGGAGCGCGGCCGGTGGCGCCGGTGGTCGTTCTTGGCGAACTGCGTGTCCTCGGTGTAGTGCCCCTCCAGCATCCCCGACGAGTGCGTCACGCGCACCTGGATCCCCGCGCCGGCCTGCTCGGCCGCCTCCGTGAGGATCTGGCCGGGGAACGGCTCCAGGACGTTGTTGATGACCTGCAGGTTCTTCACCCGCCGCTCGCGCACCAGGTCGAGCCCCTCGAACAGGTAGCCGTTCGACGGCCCCAGCGCCGCGCCCCACGCCCGGATCTTCCCCTCCTCGCGCAGCCGCTCCAGCGTCTCCCAGACCGCGTCGTCGGCGACGTGCTCCTCCTTGGCGTTGTGGAAGCTGACGATCTCCACCACGTCGGTCCCCATCCGCTGGAGCGAGCGCTCCACCGCCGAGCGGAGGAAGGCCGGGTCGGGGTTGTGCGGGATCTCCTGCTGGCCGCGGCGCGCGTCGGGGTGGGCGTAGAAGTCGTAGCCCACCTTGGTGGTGATGGTCACCCGGTCGCGCCGGCCGGCGAAGGCGCGGCCCAGCAGCTCGTCCGCCCGCCCGTTGCCGTAGGTGTCGGCGCTGTCGAAGAGGGTGATCCCCAGGTCGTAGGCGCGGTGCAGCAGCGAGACCGCCTGGTCGTCGGTGAACTCGCCCCACCAGCCGGCGGCCAGCGTCCACACGCCGAACCCCACCTCCGAGGCGGTGATGTCGGTTCCGGGATAGGTGCGGTACTTCATGGTGCCCTCCGTCGGGCGGGAGTTGCGGGCATGATACGAGATCCAGCGGCATCGGGGACGGCGCGCCGGCGGGCTCCCGCGCCGGGAGCGGCCCACCAGCCGCGACGAGCTGGATTCCTCGGGTCGCTACCGCTCCCCTCGGAATGACATTCGTCCGCAAACCAGGCGGCGCGGCCGCTTCGGCGTGCCGCCGCGTCCGTCCCGATCCCCTCTGCGCGCGTCAGAAGACCAAGGTCGGCTGATTCGCCGCCCCGGGCAAGAGGGAGATTCCCCTACGCCGAGCGCGAGCCGCTTTCGCACTCACGCACTCACGCACTCCCCTAGCAGTGCGAGCTCATCGCCAGGCCGTGCTCGGCGTCCACCAGCGGGGCGCGGTAGTCGCCGGTGAAGCAGGCCACGCAGTAGGTCTCCTCCTTCTCCTTCACGCAGTCGACCATCCCCTCCAGTGAGAGGTAGCCGAGCGAGTCCACGCCCAGGTAGACCCGCAGGTCGTCGAGGGAGAGGCTCGCGGCGATCAGCTCCTCGCGGGTGGGCATGTCGATGCCGTAGAAGCACGGCCAGCGCACCGGCGGCGAGGCCAGGCGGAAGTGCACCTCGCGGGCGCCCGCCTCGCGCAGCAGGCCCACCAGCGCGCGGCTGGTGGTGCCGCGCACCAGCGAGTCGTCCACCACCACCACGCTCTTGCCGTCCAGCACCTCGCGCACGGCGCTGAACTTCATCCGCACCTTGAAGTCGCGCCCCGCCTGCCCGGGGGTGATGAAGGTGCGGCCCACGTAGTGGTTGCGGATGAGCCCCAGCTCGAACGGCAGCCCCGACGCCTCGGAGTAGCCCACGGCCGCCGAGTTGGCCGAGTCGGGGACGGAGATCACGATGTCGGCGCCGGGCGCGGGGCGCTCCTCCGCCAGGCGGCGGCCGAAGGCGCGGCGGGCGCGGTCGACCGTGTACCCCCACAGCCGCGTGTCGGGGCGGGCGAAGTAGACCAGCTCGAAGATGCACGGCTGCGGATCGGCCACGAAGCGGGGGATGCGCATCACCTCCTCCACCTCGCCGCCGCGGATGCGGATCAGCTCGCCGGGGAGCACGTCGCAGTGGTGCCGGGCGCCCACGATGTCGAGCGCGCACGTCTCCGACGCCACCACCAGCCCGCCGTCGGGGAGCTTCCCCATCACCAGCGGCCGGTAGCCGTACGGGTCGCGCGCGGCGTAGAGGACGTCGTCGACGGTGACGAGCAGGCAGTACGCGCCCTCCAGCTGCGCCAGCGCGTCCAGGATCTGCTCGTCGGCGGTCTCGGCGCGCGAGCGGGCGACCAGGTGGACGATCACCTCGCTGTCGATGGTGCTGCGGAAGAGCGCCCCCTCGTTCAGCAGCCGGTCGCGCAGGACGTGGAAGTTGGTGAGGTTGCCGTTGTGCACCAGCGCCAGCTCGCCCGAGCGGTACGTCTCGCGGATCGGCTGGGCGTTCTTGAGCCCCGCGCCCCCGGCGGTGGAGTAGCGGATGTGCCCCACGCCCACGTCGCCGTGGAGCTTCTCGAACACCTCCTCGCGGAAGACGTCCGACACCAGCCCCGCCTCGCGGTGCCGGTGGCTCTCGCGGCGCACGCGGTCGTACGTGGCGATGCCGGCGGCCTCCTGCCCCCGGTGCTGCAGGGAGTAGAGCCCCAGGAAGATGTGGCGGGCGGCGTCCGCGTTCCCCGAGACCGCGACGATTCCACACACGGGAGAGGAAGTCCTGCGTTGAAGGTTTCCAGAGCGCGGGTACTACACCGGTCTGCGGGAGCCGTGCGGCTGTCGACCGACGTTCGCGCCGCCGCGGATGGGGTGCCCCCTCCCCGGCCCTCCCCCGCTGCGCGGGAGAGGGAGCTTCGCGGGGCGGAGATCCACGCTTATCGCCAGGATCCCCGTAGGGGCGAGGCCCGCCTCGCCCGCCCCCGCCCCCGCGCAGATGCCTGCTCCCCGTCGCGAACCCCGTCGAGTACCCTCTCCCGGAGTCGGGAGAGGGTGGCGACGCGGTAGCGGCGCCGGGTGAGGGCCCCTCGCGGGCCCCTACGGCCGGTAGACCTCGGACTCCAGCGACGTCTCCACGTCGGCCGGGGTGCCGTCCATCCGGCGCGGGATGGCGTCGAAGTAGATCGCCGCCAGCCCGTCCACCGGCGCCTCGATCGTCCCGCCCCGGGCCGCCACGCGGAAGACGCCGCCCGGCTCGCCCACGGTGCCGATGCGCCGGGCCGTCACCTGGTGGAAGCCCAGCTCCCGCGTCAGCAGGTCCAGGTCGGCCGGCCGGCAGGAGAGGAGCACGCGCCCCTGCGCCTCGCCGAAGAGGAGCGCGTTCGCCGGCAGGTCGTCGTCCAGCTCCACGTCCACCCCGAACGGCGCGCTCCCGTCGCCGAAGGCGCACTCCGCCAGGGCCACGGCCAGGCCGCCCTCGGCGCAGTCGTGCGCCGAGGCCGCCAGGCGGGCCTTGATGGCGTTGTAGACGGCGCGCTGCAGCCGCATCTCCCAGGGGATGCTCACCTCGGGCGCGTCGCCCGCCACCAGGCCGTGGACCACCTTCAGGTACTCGCTCCCCCCCAGCTCGGCGGTGTTGGAGCCCAGCAGCAGGATCACGTCGCCCGCGCGCTTGAACGCCGCCGTGGTGGCGAAGTCCACGTGGTCCAGCAGCCCCACCATCCCGATGGTGGGCGTGGGGTAGATGGCGCCGCGCGGGTTCTCGTTGTAGAGCGAGACGTTGCCGCCCGTCACCGGCGTCTGGAAGGCCGCGCAGGCCTCGCCGATGCCGCGCAGCGCCTCGGACATCTGGTGGTAGACCTCGGGCTTGAGCGGGTTGCCGAAGTTCAGGTTGTCGGTCACCGCCAGCGGCATCGCGCCCGAGCAGACCAGGTTCCGCGCCGCCTCGGCCACGGCGATCTTCCCGCCGCGGTAGGGGTTCAGGTAGACGTAGCGCCCGTTGCAGTCCACCGTCATCGCGATGGCCTTCTCGGTCCCGCGCAGCCGCAGCACCGCCGCGTCGGAGCCGGGGCCCACCACGGTGTTCGTGCGCACCGTGCTGTCGTACTGCTCGTAGACCCAGCGCTTCGACGCGATGGTGGGCGAGTCGAGCAGCCGCTCCAGCGTCCACCCCGGGTCGCGCTCCTCCCAGAGCGGCTCCAGGGTGGCCGGGTCCCACGCGCGCAGCGCCGCGATCTCGGGGGACTCGACGCCCTCGCGGGTGTAGGTGGGGCACGCCTCCACCAGCGGCTCGCCGGGGAGGTCCACGATCACCGCGCCGTTCTCGCGCACCACGTAGCGCCCGGTGTCGGTCACCCGGCCGATCGTCTCCGCGTCCAGGTCCCACTTCCCCAGGATGGCGCGCACGTCCTCCTCGCGCCCCTGCTTCGCGACGACGAGCATGCGCTCCTGGGTCTCGGAGAGGAGGACCTCGTACGGCGTCATCCCCCGCTCGCGCACGGGGACGCGGGTGATCTCGATGTCCACCCCGGTCCCCCCGCGCGCCGCCATCTCGGTGGACGAGGAGACGAGCCCCGCCGCGCCCATGTCCTGGATGCCCACGATGTGGCCCGAGCGGATCAGCTCCAGCGAGGCCTCCAGCAGCAGCTTCTCGGTGAAGGGGTCGCCCACCTGCACCTGCGGCCGCTTCGCCTCGCTCTCCTCCGACAGCTCGGCCGAGGCGAAGGTGGCGCCGTGGATGCCGTCGCGCCCGGTCCTGGCCCCCACCGCCATCAGCGCGTTGCCGACGCCGGCCGCCACGCCGCGGATCAGCTCGTCGTGCTTCAGCAGCCCCACGCACATGGCGTTGACCAGGGGGTTGCCCTCGTACGCGCCGTCGAAGTAGACCTCGCCGGCCACGGTGGGGATGCCGACGCAGTTGCCGTAGTCGCCGATCCCCTTCACCACGCCGGCGAAGAGGTAGCGCACGCGGTCGCCCTCCGCCCCGTCGATCTCGCCGAAGCGGAGGGAGTTGAGCATGGCGATCGGGCGCGCGCCCATGGTGAAGACGTCGCGCAGGATGCCGCCCACGCCGGTGGCCGCGCCCTGGTACGGCTCCACCGCCGAGGGGTGGTTGTGCGACTCGATCTTGAAGGCCACCGCCAGCCCGTCGCCCACGTCGACGACGCCCGCGTTCTCGCCGGGGCCCTGCAGCACCCACGGCGCCTTCGTGGGCAGCTTGCGCAGCAGCGGCTTGCTGTTCTTGTAGCCGCAGTGCTCGCTCCACATGGCGCTGAAGACGCCGAGCTCGGTGTAGGTGGGCTCGCGCCCGAGGATGTCCAGGATGAGCCGGTACTCCTCGGGGGAAAGGCCGTGCTCCGCGACCAGCTCCGGCGTGATCGCGGGGTCTCCCGGGCGCGGTTGTGCGGCCAAGGTGCTCCGTGCGGTTGAATCGGTTCGGTCGAGGGCGCCGTTTCCGCGCCCAAAGGGCGGCTAAAGCCGCGGCTACAACAGATTGAACACCAATCCTGATCGAAAGCCCCTGCTGTCATTCTGAGGCCCGGCCACCCCGGACCAGCCTCCGCTCCGACGACCGCAGGGCCGAAGAATCTACCCGCCTCGCCGCGTGGGTCGGGCGCGGCAGCGGCACGGATGCCGGCTCGCGCCACCCCCCGGAAGTTTACCGGGCCTCGAAACGAGTCCGCGGAACCGGGCGGGGGCCCGGTTCCGCGGTAGTCTACCACCTCCACCCGACCCGCTCAAGGATTGCCGCGGGGGACGACGCGGGGCTGCACGCGGCGCTCGCGGGCGCGGCGGTCGGCGTTCATGGTGTCGGGGCTCGCGCGCACCGTGTTGGGCTCCACGCGGCCCTCGCGCTCGCGCCGCTCGTCGTCCACCGCCGTCGCCGGGGGGCCGAGCGCGCTGTCGCGCACGGCGCCGAAGCGGCGGGAGTCGGTGGGCTCGGGGCGCCCGCCCTCGGCCGGCCGCGTCTCGCCCGCGCGGATGACGGTGGAGCGCCCCTCGCCCGCGGCGTCGCTCCCGGCGCGCGCGGGGGGCCGCGCGCCGCCCGAGTCGCCGGTGCGGATGCGGGCGTCCTCCTCGCCGCGGCGGGGCTCGCCGCCCTCGCCCGGCTCCACGCGGACGCCGCCCACGCGCGCGGGCTCGGCCTGCTCGCCGCGGCGGCGCACCTGCATCTGCACCGGCGGCTCGGCGGCCGGCGCCACCGCGCCCGCGGCGGCGCTCACGTCGTCGTAGCGCTCCAGGGCGTCGTTCGCGCGCGGGCCCTCGAAGCGGCGGCGCGGGGTGCGCAGCACGGCGGCCACCACGCGGTCCTCGCGGAAGAACACCACGTCGTCCGAGCCGCAGCGGACGGGGCAGCCGTTCAGGTAATACCAGTACGTCCACTCGCCCGAGGCGCGCACGGCGGCCGGCGCCCCGAAGACGCCCCGCACCTGCTCCGCGGTCATCCCCTGCGAGATCGTGCCCCCCTGCGCCAGGGCCGGCGAGGCGGCCAGCACCAGCGCTGCCGCGGCCATGAGCCTAAGCCTCATCGTCCACCTCCGGTGTTGGAACCCCGGTGCGAAGTGCGAGGTGCGAAGTGCGAAGTGCGAAGTGCCCGGTCTCCTTGCAAACTGCTTTGATGATTCCGCCCCTGGGCGCAGACCGTTCATCCTTCCGGAGTCCCGCACTTCGCACTTCGCACTCAGCACTTCGCACTTGCCGTCACCAGCCCCGCGGCCAGCGAGCGGAAGAGCCCCAGCCCGTCGGTCGAGCCGAGCACGGGCTCGACGGCGCGCTCGGGGTGCGGCATCATCCCCAGCACGTTTCCGGCCGCGCTGACGATCCCCGCGATGCTGCGCGCCGAGCCGTTGGGGTTGGCGATGGGGGAGACCAGCCCCTCGGCGTCGCAGTAGCGGAAGACGACCTGCCCGTTCGCCTCCAGCTCGTCCAGCACGTCGGGCTCGGCGAAGTAGCGCCCCTCGCCGTGCGCGATCGGCACCTTCAGCACGTCGCCCACCCGGTACTCGGCGGTGAAGAGGGTGTCGGCGCGCTCCACCAGCAGGTGCACCGGGCGGCTGCGGAACTTCAGGCTCCGGTTGCGGATCAGCGCCCCGGGAAGGAGCCCCGACTCGCAGAGGATCTGGAAGCCGTTGCAGATCCCCACCACCGGCCCGCCGCCCTCCGCGAACGCCTTCACCTCGCGCATGATCGGCGAGAGCGCGGCGATGGCGCCCGCGCGCAGGTAGTCGCCGTAGCTGAAGCCGCCGGGGAGGAACACCGCGTCCACCCCCTGCAGGTCGTGCTCCTTGTGCCAGAGGAAGACGGCCTCCGCCCCCAGCCCGTCGCGAACCGCCTTGTAGCAGTCGTAGTCGCAGTTGGAGCCGGGGAAGGTCACCACGCCGAATCTCATCGCCCCGCGCTCCCCGCGAGCCCATGCACGCGCACGTCGTAGTCCTCGGTCACCGGGTTGGCCAGCAGGCGCCGGCACATCTCGTCGGCCCGCCCCGCCGCGTCCTCCTCGGAGTCGGCGGAGAGGGTGAAGACGATCAGCCGGCCCACGTGCACCTCGCTCAGGCCCGCGAAGCCCAGCGAGCCGAGCGCGCCCTCCACCGCCTTCCCCTGGGGGTCCAGGATCCCGCGGCGGGGCGTCACCCGCACCTCCACCCGAAAGTCCCTCACGTCGGCTCCTCGTGGTTGTCGCCGGGGCGCGGCTCCGCCCCGGCCCGCGGCCCCGGCCGCATCGCCTCGTACTCCACCGTCCGCACCTCCTCGGGGTGGGGCTCCTCGTCCAGCAGGGGGTCCTGCTCGGGGAGCCGCTCCTCGAAGCCGTGCAGCACCGTCCGGACCAGCCCGTAGGTGATGTAGAGGATGGCGAAGGGGAAGAAGAAGTACTCGGGCACCGTGAACGCCGCCACCAGCGAGGCGACGGCCAGCAGCACGGCGAAGCGCCCGCTCCACGTCCTCAAGGAGAAGCGCGGCACCACCGGGTAGAGCACGTTGCTCACCATCAGGAGGGCGATGAACATCATCAGCCACCCCGCCGCGCGCCCCGCCTCCACCCCCGAGAACCAGCGCGCCCACAGCTCCGTCTGCGTGAACGCGTAGAAGGTGGCCACGCAGCTGCCGGCGGTGGGCGAGGGGAGCCCGTGGAAGGCCACCTTGGCCGTGCCCGCCTGCTCGATGTTGAAGCGCGCCAGGCGGAAGACGGCGGCCACGATGTAGAGGAAGGCGACGATCCAGCTCCACTCCCCGCCGCGCTGCAGGAAGGTGAAGTACACGATCAGGGCCGGCGCCACGCCGAAGGAGATGGCGTCGACCAGCGAGTCCAGCTCCTCGCCGAACGCGCTCCCCGTGGCGGTGAAGCGCGCGATGCGGCCGTCCAGCATGTCGAACACCGCCGCCAGCACGATCAGCCAGCCGGCGGAGGCGTAGTCGCCGCGGGCGGCGTGCACCACGGCCCACACGCCCAGGAACAGGTTGCCGACGGTGAAGGCGCTGGGGAGGATGATGATCCCCCGCTTCAGCCGGCGCCGCCGCGGCGGGTCCCACAGCCGGTTCACGACGCCCTCCCGCCGCTTGAGGGAAAGTCGTCCAGCTCCATCCCGGTGAGCCGGCGGAACGCGTCCCGGTACCTCCGCGACGTCGCCTCCACCACCTCGGGCGGCAGGCCGGGGGCGGGGTACGCCTTGTTCCACTCCCCGCGCGCCACGAGCTCCTCCAGCCAGTCGCGCAGCGGCTGCTTGTCGAGCGAGGGCTGGCCGCGGCCCGGCCGGTAGCTCTCGGCCGGCCAGAAGCGCGACGAGTCGGGGGTCATCATCTCGTCCATCACCCGGATCGTGCCGTCCTCGTCCGCGCCGAACTCGAACTTGGTGTCGGCGATGATGATGCCGGCGCGCTCGGCCAGGTCGCGCCCGCGCCCGTACAGCGCCAGCGAGTGGCGGCGGAGCGCCTCCGCGGCGTCGGCGCCCACGATCTCCCGCATCCGCGCGAAGGGGATGTTCTCGTCGTGCCCCGTCTCGGCCTTGGTGGCGGGCGAGAAGACCGGCGGGTCCAGCCGGTCCGACTCCGCCAGCCCGGCGGGGAGCGGCTCGCCGGCCAGGGTGCCCGACTCGCGGTACTCCTTCCAGGCCGAGCCGGAGAGCCAGCCGCGCACCACGCACTCCACGGGGAAGGGGCGGAGCCTGCGCACCAGCATGGCGCGGCGCGCCCACAGCTCGCGGGTCTCCGCCAGCTCCGGGTGGCGCGCGGCGATCTCGTCGGGGTCGACCGAGAGGAGGTGGTTGGGCACCAGGTCGGCGGTGCGCGCGAACCACCAGGCGGAGATCAGGGTGAGGACCTCGCCCTTGCGGGGGACCGGGTCGGGCATGACCACGTCGAACGCGCTCACCCGGTCGGTGGCCACCATCAGCAGCGCATCGCCCAGGTCGTACACGTCCCGCACCTTCCCGCGCACCCGGAGCGGGAAGGGGAGGTCGGTGGTGACGAGCGTCGGGGTCAGGGCGCGGCTCCGTCGGTCGAGTGGTTTCGGTGAAGCGGAGAAAGTAATCGGCGCGCGGGCGCGCGGCAAACCCGCGCACGGGAACGTTGCGCCCATGTCTCGAAACGATGCGCCGCCGCCTCGGACGGACGCCCGCCCCCGCCCGGTGCGTTTCCTCTTATCCGTTGCCGACGAACGACTTACCATCTTCGACACACTTGCATCCCAGAATTCCCGTTTCTTGCACGTAGTGGCTTCTGCCCGCCGTGCGACCGGCGGTTCATGCTCCCATCCTTCATCCTGCCCCGTACGCGGCCCACCCTTCGCCGCGTTTCCGGGAAGAGGCACATCGTGCAGACGCAGTGCAGTGCATGGCGGGTCCCCGCGTTGCCGCCCAAGCTCCTCGCGCTCGCCGCCTTCCTCGCGTGCCTGGCGGCTCCCGCGCCGCTGCGCGCGCAGGACGACAGCGTCGCGGTCCCCGACGTGACGCGGCGGGGGATGCGGGAGGTCCGGCGGGAGCTGCGCGGCGCGCGGCTCGAGCTGGGGAGGGTCGATTCGGCCGACTCGCGGCTCCCGGCGGGGACGGTGGTCGCGCAGGACCCGCCGGCCGGCTCGCGGATGCGGCCGGGCTCTCGGGTGGACGTCACCGTCTCGCGTCCGCGGCGGCTCACCGTCCGCCAACTCCTCTTCCCCGCGCTTTCCTCCGGCGCCGATCCCTGTTCCTGCGCCCCCCCGGCAGTTCCGGTGCGGCCGGGCATCTCGGTGGGCCCGGCGCTGGTGCATCACGACTTCGTGCGCGTGCCCGACCTGTCCGGCGACACGCGGCGCGAGGCCGAGCGCGAGCTGACCGGAGTGGACCTGGTGCGCGGCGCCGTCGACTCGGCCGCCTCGACGCGCCCGGCGGGGACGGTGGTCGGGCAGCACCCCGCCCCGGGGACGCTCGTGCGGCGGGGCACCCCGGTGCGCCTGACGCTCGCCCGCCGGCCACCCGTCCGCGCGCCGGGCACGGCGGGAGACACGCTGCGGGAAGCCGGGCCCCGGCGGGCCGGCGCGGATTCGGTTTACGGGGGGCGCACCGATCCGGCCGGGCCGGCGCGCCCGCCGGGGACGGTGCCTGTTCCGGAGCCCGCGGCGCCGGTTCAGGTGCCGCCGGGGACGCGGCCGGGCGTTCCACCCGCCCGGCGGCTCCCGGTCCCGGTACCCGGCTTCGTCGGCCGGCCGCCGTCCTCCGGCGTCCCGACGGCCGGGTCCCATCCCGCTGCGGTCCCGGACGTCGCCGGGGGTGCCCCGCCAGCCGGGTCCCGTCCCGCCACGGTCCCGAGCGTCGGCGGAGGCGTACCGCCGACCGGGCCCCGTCCTGTCACTGTCCCGGACCTCGCCGGGGGCACACCTCCGACCGGGCCCCGTCCCGTCACGGTCCCGAGCGTCGGCGGCGAGGCGCCCGCGTTCCCCGTGATCGTCCTGTCTCCCGGGGCGGGCGAAGGCGGGTCCGCGGGGACCGGCTCCCGCCCGGCGGTGTCTCCCGGGTCGAAGCCCGTCGCGGTTCCCGACCTGGTGAAGCTCACGCTCGCGGAGGCGTGGGCCCGGCTCGAAGCGGCCGGCTTCACGGTGCGCACCGACCCGCGGCAGGCCGACGGCGCCTGGAGGGTGGTGTCGCAGCACCCCGCCGCCGGCGGCGACGCGCCGGCCGGGACTCCCGTGCTGCTGACCCTGGAGCCTCCCTCCCCGCCTCCCCCGAGCGTCGGCAGCCTCCCCTGGCTCGTCGCGGCGGGCGTGCTGGCGATGGGCGGCGTGGCGGCGCTCTGGCGGAAGCGATGGGAGCGGCGCGGCGGCGTGAGCGCCGTTCTGGTGGTGACCGGCGCCGCCGGGCGGACGCCGGGCTCGGCGAAGGTGCCGGTCGGAAAGCTGGTGTCCGCGCCGGAGGCGACGCCCCGCGCCCACGGCGGTGCCGCGGGCGTGCTGGGCGGCGCGGGCGTGCTGTGGAAGAGGCTGCGGAAGCGGCGCGGCGGCGCGAGCGCCGCTCCGGTGGAGACCGGCGTTGCCGGGCGGACCCCGAGCTCGGCGAAGGTGCCGGTCGGGAAGCTGGTGGCCGGACCGGAGGCGACGCCCCGCGCCCACGGTGTCGCCGCGGGCGTGCTGGGTGGCATGGCCGCGCTGTGGAAGAAGCTGCAGAAGCGGCGCGGCGGCGCGAGCACCGCTTCGGTGGAGACCGGCGCCGCCGGGCGGACCCCGGGCCCGGCGAAGGTGCTGGTGGCCGGGCCGGAGGTGGCGCCGCGCGCCCACGCCGGCGCCGCGGGGGTGCTGGGTGGTATGGCCGCGCTGTGGAAGAGGCTGCGGAAGCGCCGCGGCCGCGTGGGCACCGCTCCGGTGGTGACCGCCACGGCCGAGTGGGACCCGGGCCTGGCGCGGGTGGTGGCGGCCGGGGCGCTCGTGTCCGGGCCCGGGGTGAGGCTGCGCGCCCACGCCGACCCGGGAACCCAGAGCGTGGAGAGCGGTGGGCCGCTGGTCGCCGCGGAGGTGGAAGGATGAGCGGGGAGGTGACCACGCTGGCCGGCGCGCTGTCGCTGGACCGGGCCACGGTCGAGCGGATGCTGGCGGTGGCCGGGGTGAAGGAGAAGCTGGGGGAAGTCCCCGCCCGGATGCTGGGCGGGGTGCTCGACAGCGTCCGGGACCAGGTGCTCTCCCGCGTGCACCTGGTGCTCGACGTCCCCCTGCCGACGCTGCTGGCGGGCGCCTGGAGCCGCTGCATGGACCTGCGGAAGTTCTGCGACCCGAAAGCGCACCCGCCCGACGAGGTGAGCGTGGTGACGCTGGCGAAGCACACGGTGCGCTCCGTCCACCGGCCGCACGTGGCCGTGGAGGTGACCGGCGGGCCCGTGCCGGTCAGGCTGCGGATGGACTTCGAGGTGGGGTTCTGGGCCGAGGTCGAGGCGGCGAGGCTCACCATCCAGGCGGCCAGGCTCCGCAGGCTCCTGCGCGGCACTCTGGCCTACGGGGTGAAGCTCTCGTTCCAGGGGCGGGAGCTCAGGGAGACGAACGGGACTTTCACGCTGCCGGGGGAATTCTCGTTCGGCGAGGGAATCCCGATCCTCCCGACGATCCGGGTGGAAAAGCCCGTGGAGCCCGCCGCGGGTGCCGTCGCGGATCGATGAGCGCCGGTCAGGCCGCCTTCGCGACGGGCGGGCGGCAGGTGATGATGTAGCCCTTCTCGATAAACTGGAGTCCGAACTCGCGGTTGCGCACGATCACCTTCCCGTGCTCCACCGGGTGCTCCTCGTACAGCTCCTCCAAGTCCTCGAAGTCGGTGGGGATCACCATGGTGCGGTAGATGTAGCGGCGCTCCTCGGGGGTGATCTCCTTCCCGATCTCCTCGAGGAGCTGCTTGCTTGCCTCCCATTCGTCGGAGTCGGCCCAGGGCGCCGAAAACACAACATCCCAGGAAATCCCGGCATCCTCGCGAAGGAACAGCGCGAAGAGGGTGAACGGACCGTGCTTCTCGGACATCCGGAGCTCGATCTTCTGCATCTTCTCCACAATCTGCTTCATGACATTCATAACACCCTCACGAGCACCTGTGTGGAGCGGAGCATCTTCTCCGCGAAGGCTCGGCTGGTACTGCCGATCGGCCTGTATCGCTGCACGGGATCCCACTTCACTACGGCGTCCCAATGCAAGCCATACCTGCCGGTGATCCGAGGCGACTGCCCGGAAAGCTCCAAGAGCACGTCCAGCCGGTGTGTCTTCAGACTGTGGTAGTGCTCGAATTCCTTGTTCGTGTCGGGAAAGCCCGTCCACCGCAGCGTACGGCAGATGCGTGCCTTGAGCGCGGCCTCCACCGCGTAGCCGCAGATGTAGGCCGCCGCGTCGTAGCGGCCGGCGCGGAAGAGGGCCTTCGCGTCGCGCAGGCGGCCGCGGGCGAGGTGCTTCAGGTCGTCTGCCGCGATCATGAAGATAGTGGAAGGCGGGCCGCGGGTAAATGGACGAACCGAACGAAGGCGCAAGGATACAGGCGGGAGTTCCGCAACGCAATTGCCCGAAATGACCGCGTCCGCCGCGGGCGCCTGGCGAGCGAAACCATTGTGGCACAGGCGCTTTGCATGTATCGTGGAAACTCCAGTCGGGGGATCGGACGCTCCATCGTCTCCTCGCCGGCGCGCTCCGCCCGTCTCCATCCCGCTCCCGCAATCCCCGTCCGCCCGCCTCACCGAAGGAGGGTCCGCCTTGCACATCCGAAGTACCGCTCGCCGTCTTCCCGCGCTCCTCGCCTTCGCCCTGCTCGCCGCGGCCGCCGCGCTGACGGTGCCGGGCCCGGCGCGCGCGCAGGACATCACGGCGGCGCGCAGGCTCCAGGTGCCGAACGTGGTCGGGCGCACGCTCGACGAGGCCACCGCCGTGCTCGCCCGGGCGGGGATCAAGGTGGCGGGGACGGAGACCGTCACCGCGAGCGCCCCGGGCGGCACCGTGGTCCGGCAGTCTCCCGGGGCGGGGAGCGTGGTGCCGGCCGGGACCACGGCGACGCTGTTCGTGTCGAGCGGGCAGCGGGACCCGCAGCAGGAGGGGCAGGACACGGCCTCCCGGCCGCGCCTGGTGACGGTGCCCCCGCTGGTCGGCCAGTCGCTGCGGACGGCGGACGTGGCGCTCGCGCTTCTCGGGCTGCGCCGGGGCCAGGTGGACTCGGTGGACTCGCAGGCGCGGCCCGGCCGGATCGTGACGCAGGAGCCCGCGGCCGGCGCGCGCGTTCCGCGGGGGACGCCCGTGCGGCTGACGCTGGCCCGCGCCGCCGCGCAGCAGGCGGTGGCCGTCCCCGACCTGGACGGGCGCACGGTGGACGAGGCGGAGGCGCTCCTGGCGCGGGTGAAGCTGGTCCTCGGCCCCATCGACTCGCTCGACTCGGGGAGGCCGGAGGGCCAGGTGGTGCGCCAGCGCCCCGCGGCCGGGACCGAGGTGGCGCCCGGCTCGCGCGTGGGCGTCAGCGTCGCGCGCTCGGCGCTGGTGCGGGTGCCGGCGGTCACGGGGCAGCCCCTCGCCCGCGCCGGGGCCATGCTGCGCGAGGCCGGGCTGCGGGCGGCCGGGCCCGACACCGTGACGGCGCGCGGCGAGCCCGGCACCGTCGTCCGCCAGTCGGTGGCGGCGGGCGAGCTGGTGCGGCCGGGGACGGCGGTGCGGCTCTCGGTGGCGCAGGGCCTGGTGCGCGTCCCCAACCTGGCCGGGCGCCCGCTGGACGAGGCGGGCGCGCTGCTGCGGCGGGCGCGGCTCGCGCGCGGCGCCGTCGACTCGGCGGGCTCGGACCGGGCGGCGGGGACGGTGGTGCGCCAGTCGCCCGCCGCGGGGGCCGAGGTGGCGCCCGGGACGGCGGTGCGGCTCACATTGGCGCAGGGGCGGGTGCGCGTCCCCGACCTGGCCGGGCGCCCGCTGGACGAGGCGGGCGCGCTGCTGCGCCAGGCGCGGCTCGCGCGCGGCGCCGTGGACTCGGCCGGGTCGGACCGGGCGGAGGGGACGGTCGTCGGCCAGTCGCCCGCGGCGGGGGCGGAGGTGGCGCCGGGGACGGCGGTGGCGCTCACGCTGGCGCAGCCGCGCCTGGTGCTGGTGCCCGACGTGGTCGGCGACCCGGCCGCCGCGGCGGCGCGCGACCTGGAAGCCGCCGGGCTGCGTGCGGGCGGCGTCGACACGGTGGAGTCCACCGACGCGGCCGAGACGGTCGTGCGCCAGTCGCCCGCGGCGGGGACGCGGGTGCGCGCGGGGACGGTGTTCACGCTCGGCGTCTCCCGCGGACCGGATCTGGCGGTCGTAGACACGCTGGGCGGGGACACGCTGCCGCCGGATGGGCTCGACACCGTGAGGCCCGGTCCGACCGTCCCGAACCTCGTCGGCCGGACGCTGGCGGAGGCGCGGGCCGCACTGGCGCCGCTGGGGCTCTCGGCGGGCGTCGATCCCGCGCTGGGCGACAGCGCGAAGTGGCTGGTGGCCTCGCAGGCGCCGCCGGCGGGGACGGCGGCGGCGCGGGGGACGGCGGTCCGGCTCGAGCTGCGGGCCCCGCCTCCGCCGGCCGCCGGGCGCGGGGAGCGGCGCGCGCCGTGGCCGTGGATCGTCCTGGGGGCGCTGGTGGCGGGCGCGCTGCTGGCGATCCGGCTGCTGCGCAAGCGGCCGCCCGCCGCCCCGCCCGGGCCCGCCGCGCCGGCCACCGTGAAGGTGCCGCCCGTCGTCCGCACCCGCGGGGAGTGGGACCCCGGCGCGCCCGAGGTGGAGGTCGCCGGGAAGCTGCTGGGCGGCTTCGAGGTGACGCTGGGTGCCGCGGCCGACGCGGGAGAGCAGACCGTCGAGACCATGAGGGAGGGAGCCTTGATCGCCGCCGAGGAGGCAGAATGAGCGAGACCGTGGCCACGCTGGGGAGCGCGCTCGCGCTGGACCGCGCCGAGACCGAGCACCTGGTCGACGCGGGCGCGAGGGGGAAGGGCTTCGCCGGGATCACCAGGGACGTGCTGGCGTCGCTGCTGCCCGACATCTGGAGCGAGGTCGCCGCCCGGGTGCGGCTGGTGATCGACGTCCCCATCCCGAGCATCCTGGGCGCCGGGTGGAGCCGGTACGTGGACCTGCTGAAGTTCTGCGACGCCGAGCGCTACCCGCCCGACAGGGTGAGCCTGGTGCCGCTGGCGACGCACACCGTCCGCTCGCGCCACCGGCCGCACGTGGACATCGAGGTGAGCGGCGTGGTGCCCGTTCCCGTGACGCTGCGGCTGAACTTCCAGGTGGACGTCGCGGCCGACGTGCAGGGGGCGAAGCTCGCCATCCAGGGCGGGAAGATCGCGAAGCTGCTGGGCGGGACGGTGGGGCTCAAGGCGGCGCTCTCCTGCGAGGGCGAGCGGATCGTCGCGCGCGAGTCCACGCTCACCCTCCCCGGCGAGCACTCCTTCGGCGCGGGCATCCCCATCGTCCCGGCGATCCCGCTGCGCGACGTGGTGATCGCGGGGGTGACCCCGGCGCGGCCGGACGAGTAGGCGTCACGGAACGGGCCGCGTGCTCGTTCGCCTCCAGCCGCGACACGGCCGCCGAAGCACGAGCCCCTCTTCCGCACGGGAGAGGGGCTCGTCTTTTTCGGGCCGCCGGAGGCCGAGCCGTCACAGACCGGCCGCCGCGCTCGTTTTCCGGAAGTCCACGCTGGTCCGAGGTCCACTCGCGCGAAAGGAGCCGGGCGATGAGCATGCGTCGTAGGAGCTGTGCGCTGGCGGTGGCGGCCGGGGTGATCCTGGTGTCCGGCGGGTGCGCGCGGGACGTGCTGGCGCCGCAGGCCAGGGGCGAGACCGGCGTCACCTCCCGTACGATCGGCCCGGCGCCGGTCGGGATCGGCCAGCAGCCGCTGTTCATCGTCGACGGCGTGGAGATCGAGGCGGAACGGGGCAGGCTGGAGGGGCTCAACGCGGCCGGCATCCATTCCATCGAGGTCATCAAGGGCCCCGCCGCCGTCCACATCTACGGAACGAAGGCGCGCAGCGGCGCGATCGTCATCACGACGAAGGACGGGGCGGGGCAGTGACGCGCTTCGCGCTGCCGCTGTGCCTGGCGGCGCTCGCCGCCGCGTGCGCCGACGCCGTCACCGCGCCGGTGGCGCTCCTTCCCCGGGTGGAGCCGGATCTGGTCGCCACACTGGCCCGCAAGGCCGAAGGCGTGACGGTGACCACCTCGCAGGGCACGGCCGAAGGCGTGAGAGTGATGCCGGGCGAGGCAGTCCGGTGGTGTTGCGCCTGCCCGATCCGCCCGGGGGCTCCCGACGAGCAGCCGCTGATCGTCATCGACGGCGTGCCGATCGAGCCGGGAAGTCAGGCGGAGATCGAGCCGGAGGAAATCGTCGACGTCCAGATCCTGAAGGGCTTCGCGGCCACTGAACGGTACGGCTCCGCCGGTCGGTACGGCGTCATCCTCGTCCGGACCTCGCGCTCCACGGCTCGCGCAGGACCGTAGCCGCGGCGGAAGAGCGGCCTGGGTGAAGCATGAACCCCTCTCTTGGGCGACAGGGAGAGGGGTTCGTCATCTTCGGACTTCGGACGCGGGTCATACCACGTTCAGGGCATTGCTCTGGTCCAAACCTGAATAATCTCACATTCGGTTCAGATCTGAATCCCCGAACAAATCTCAGCAATTCAGGATCAGATCCCGTAGATCGGGCGGATCTTCGCCTCCAGGTAGCGCAGCAGCGGCTCGTGCGAGAGGCGGCGGCCGGTGATGCGCTCGCAGAGCTCGGGGGCGGTGTAGCGCCGCCCGTGCGTGAAGACGTGCTCGCGCAGCCACGCCAGCAGCGCGCCGAACTCGCCCCGCCGCACGTCGTCGTCCAGCCCGGGCAGCGCCTCGCGGATGGTGGTCCAGAACTGCGCCGCGTACAGGTTCCCCAGCGTGTAGGTGGGGAAGTAGCCGAACGAGCCCATCGACCAGTGGATGTCCTGCAGCACGCCGCGCCTGTGGTCGGGCACCTCCAGCCCCAGGTCGTCGCGGACGCGCTCGTTCCAGGCGCCCGGCAGCTCCGCGATGGGGAGGTCGCCCGAGAGCATCGCGCGCTCCAGGTCGAAGCGCAGCATGATGTGCAGGTTGTAGGTGGCCTCGTCGCTCTCGATGCGGATCAGGTTGGGCTCCACCACGTTCATCCCGCGGTAGGCCGTCTCCACGTCCAGCGCCGCCACCTCCGGCGTGGCGAGCTCCTCGCGCATCCGCGGCAGCGCCCACTCCCAGAACGGGCGCGAGCGGCCGACGAAGTTCTCCCACATCCGCGACTGGCTCTCGTGGATGCCGGTGCTCGCCGCCTCGGCCAGCGGCTGCCCGAAGCGCTCGGCCTTGGCCAGGTTCTGCTCGTAGAGGCCGTGCCCCGTCTCGTGCATCACGCTGGCGAGCGTGCTGGGGAACTGGTCCTCGGCGTAGCGCGTGGTGAGCCGCGTGTCGCCGGGGCCGATCCCGTCGCAGAACGGGTGCGCGGAGACGTCCAGCCTTCCCGCCTCCAGGTCGAAGCCCATCCGCCGCACCAGGTCCTTGCTGAACGCCTCCTGCCGGTCGACGGGGACCGGCATGCGGTGCCAGCTCGTGTCCGGCTTGGTCCCCGACTCGGCGACGGCGTGGATCAGCGGCGCCAGCCCGGCGCGGAGCGCGTCGAAGGTGCGGTGGATCTCGGCGGTGGTCATTCCCGGCTCGAACTCGTCGAGCAGCGCGTCGTACGCCTCGCCGCCCTCGGCCCAGCCGTACGCCTGCGCCTTCTCGCGGTTGAGCCGCACCACCTTCTCCAGCCACGGCGCGAACGCCGCGAAGTCGCTCCGCTCGCGCGCCTCGCGCCAGGCGTGCATCGCGCGCGAGCTGGTCTCGGCCATCTCGCGCACCAGCTCGGGCGGCAGCTTCGTCACCCGGCCGTAGTCGCGGCGCAGCTCGCGCAGGTTGGCCGCCGTTTCGGGGTCGGCGGTGAGCGAGGCGTCGGCCTGGCACTCCTCCAGCAGCTCGCCGATGCGCGGGGAGGTGCGGCGCTCGTGGATGATGGACGACAGCGCGGCGAGCTGCTCGCTCCGCAGCGCCGCCGCCCTGTGCGGCATGTAGGTCTCCTGGTCCCACCCGACCACGGAAGCCGCGGAGTACAGCGTCGCCGCCTCGCGCATGAGGCGGGTCAGCTCGGCGTAGGCGGGATGCTCGGGGCGCGTCTCGTCGGTCATTCGGTGGTCTCCGGCGGGTTCAGTCGATGGGGTTCGGTGCGGGCTGCCGCGCGGTGCCCTCTCCCTGGCGCCTGAGGCGCCTGTCCCTCCCCCAAAAACCCCTCGGGGGAGGGACCTCGGCGCTTCGCGCGACGGGCGGGGACGTTCCGCGCTCTCCCGCCCGCACTCACGCACTCACGCACTGTCACTTCGCACCCAGGATTTCGCACTTCGCACTTTCCCGTCACACCCTCAGCTCCGGCGCGGCGTCCCCGGCCGCGTCCGGGTAGCGGGCGAGGACCGGCTCCACCCACTCGGCCAGGAACTCGTCCACCTGCTGGGGGGCGCGGCCCACGTACAGCTCCGGGCGCAGGTCCTCCTCCAGCTCCCGGCGGGTGACGCCGAACGCCGGGTCGGCGGCGATGCGGTCCAGCAGGTCGTTCGGCAGGCCGTGCTCCTTCACCTGGCGGCCGGCCTCGATGGAGTGCACGCGCACGCGCTCGTGCAGGTCCTGGCGGTCGCCGCCGCGCTTCACCGAGCGCATCATCAGGTTCTCCGTGGCCATGAAGGGGAGCTCCTCCATCAGCCGGCGGCGGATCATCTCCGGGTACACCACCATCCCGCCCGCCACGTTGTGCAGCAGCAGCAGGATGGAGTCCACCGACAGGTACGCCTCGGGGACGGCGATGCGCTTGTTGGCCGAGTCGTCCAGCGTGCGCTCGAACCACTGCGACGCGGCAGTGAACGCCGGGTCGATCACCAGCGCGATGGCGTGGCGGGCCAGCGCGTTGATCCGCTCCGAGCGCATGGGGTTGCGCTTGTACGGCATGGCCGAGGAGCCGATCTGGTGCTCCTCGAACGGCTCCTCCACCTCCTTGAGGTGGGAAAGTAGCCGCACGTCGTTGGCGAATTTGCTCGCCGATTGCGCGATTCCCGCCAGGGTGGCCAGGCAGGCGTAGTCGGTCTTGCGCGTGTACGTCTGCCCGGTGACGCCGTAGACCTGCTCGAACCCCATCTTTTGCGCGACCAGGCGGTTCAGCCGCTCCACCTTCGCGCCGTCGCCCTCGAACAGGTCCATGAAGCTGGCCTGCGTCCCCGTGGTCCCCCGCACCCCGCGGAAGCGCAGCGTCTGGAGGCGGAACTCCACTTCCTCCAGGTCGAGGAGCAGGTCCTGGATCCAGAGCGTGGCGCGCTTGCCCACGGTGGTGGGCTGGGCGGGCTGGAAGTGCGTGAAGCCGAGCGTCGCCAGGTCGCGGTGCTCGCGCGCGAAGCCGGCGAGCGCGGCCACGGCGGCGGCGATGCGGCGGGCGACCAGCCGGAGGGCCTCGCGGTGCTGGATGAGGTCGGTGTTGTCGCCGACGTAGGCGCTGGTGGCGCCCAGGTGGATGATGGCGCGCGCCTCGGGGGCCTGCTCGCCCAGGTGGTGGACGTGGGCCATCACGTCGTGGCGCAGCTGGCGCTCCAACTCGGCGGCGCGCTTCAGGTCGAAGTCGTCCAGGTGGGCGCGGATCGCCGCGACCGCCGCGTCGGGGACGGGCAGCCCCAGCTCGCGCTCCGCCTCGGCCAGCGCCAGCCAGAGCCGCCGCCAGGTGCCGAACTTGAACTTCGCCGAGAAGAGGTAGCTCATCTCCGGCGAAGCGTAGCGCTCGGTCAGCGGGTTGGAATAGCGGTCGATCGCCATCGTCCGATCGTGAGGTTGCTCCGCACTGAGGATTTGGGCGTGTCCCTCCGCTGCGCTCCGGGCCGGGCTGCGCGCGCCGTAGGGCAGCAAACCACGCTGCCCAACGGCGCCGGGCCACCGCGGCCACAAACCCCCGTGGCCGCGGCGTCCCGGCCCTCCGGGCGCGCATCCCTCACGCGTGGTTTCGTTTGGCCGCCGCGCATCGCGAGTGCCTGAAGACACCCGCTGGAACCACGGAAAGCCTCGCCAACCCCGCGAGGCTTCAACCGCGCACCCCCGTCTCGTACCGCGCTCGATTTCGTCGCGCGAAGCGCCGAAGTCCCTCCCCCAGGGTGTTTTGGGGGAGGGACAGGCGCCTCAGGCGCCAGGGAGAGGGCCCCCCGCCGCGCCGAAGCCCGCCCCCTCACCCCTCCACCAGCTGCAGCCTCCGCCGCCTGGGCGGCTTCGTCCCCGCGTCGGGCGGGTAGGTGACGGCGGTCAGGAACAGCCCCTCGGCCGGCGCGGGGGGACTGGTCTCCAGCCCGGGCGCGCCCTCCAGCAGGTCGGCCACGTCGCCCACCGGCCGCTCGCCCAGCCCCACGTCCACCAGCGTCCCCACCAGGTAGCGCACCATGTGGTGGAGGAAGCGGTTGGCGGTCACGTGGAGCTCCAGCCCGATCCCCGGCCACTCCGCCCAGCGCGCCTCCGTCACCGTGCAGCGGTCGCCGCGCTCCTCCTGCCCCGCCTTGGCGAACGCCTTGAAGGAGTGGTCGCCCACCAGCAGCGCCGTCGCCTCCTCCATCCGCCCCAGGTCCACCGGCCGGGCCAGCGGCCAGCACCAGGGCGCGTTGAACGGCGAGTCGGCCGCGGGCGCCAGCCCCAGGCGGTAGACGTACGAGCGGCTGGTGGCGTCGTAGCGGGGGTGGAAGTAGGGCGGCGCCTCGGCGGCCTCCGCCACCCACACGTCGCCCGGCAGCAGCGCGTTCAGCGCCCGGCGCAGCGACTGCGCCGACCAGCGCTCGGGGACGTCGGCCGCGGCCACCTGCCCGGTGGCGTGCACCCCCCGGTCGGTGCGCCCCGAGCCGACCACCGCCGTGGGGCGGTTGGTCACCTTGCTGACGACGCGCTCCAGCTCGCCCTGGACGGTGCGCTGCTCCGGCTGCACCTGCCAGCCGTGGAAGTCGCGGCCGTCGTAGTGGACGGTCATGCGGACGCGGTGGAAGCCGGGCTCGCTCACGCGCGACAACCTGCCCGCCGTCCCGCGGGCTGTCAAGCGAACGCCGCGCGGCCCAACGCGTTCGCGTGATTGACACGGCGGCCCCGAGGCGGTAGCGTACTCTCCACACCCGAGAGAACGGAAAGGGAACAGGTTACAGGGGACAGGGGACAGCAGGCGCGTCTCCCCTGATCCCCGACGCAGTTGCAGGCTGTACCCTGTCCCCTATCCCCTGTCCCCCGCGGTTCCAGATGAACCTGTTCGTCCGGCTCCACGACGCCGTCGACCCCGAGACCGTCCTCCAGCGCCTCCTCCCCGTGCTGGCCGGCGCGAAGGGCGAGCGCCGCGTGGCCTACGCCTCGTACGACGCCGAGACGGGCACCCTCGCGCACCGCTGGAGCACCGGCGAGACCGGGCACGACATCGAGGAGGCCGCCATCGAGCTGGAGCCCGAGCGGCTGCACGCCCTCCTGGCCGACGACGCCGGCGGCGACCGGCCGCTGCGCCCGGTGGACAGCGCCCCCTCGTGGTGCCTGCGCGACCTCCTCCCGGGGCTCGAGCCCGAGCGCTTCTGGGTGCGCGCCCGCGCCGTGGCGCACGACGGCCGCTGGCTGGGCGTGCTGGTGGTGGCCGAGCCGCGCCGCTGGATGCTTCCCGGGCGCCGCGCCGAGGACTCGGTGGACGCCGGCGGCGACGTGCTGGAGCTCTGCCTCTCGCGCGCGCTGCTGCTGCGCGAGCGCGCCCGCGACGAAGAGGCGCGCCAGGAGGCGCTGCGGGCGCTGGCCGCGGGGACGGCGATGGAGCGGGTGCAGGAGAGCGAGCGCTCGGCCGCCGTGGCCCGCGAGGAGCTGGCGTCGCTGCGCTCGCGGATGGCGGCGCTGGAGCACGCCGCCGCCAGCGCCACCGAGATGCTGATGGAGGCGCACGTCGAGATCGACCGCCGCGCCGCCCGCCACCAGCGCCAGACGCGCGTCCTCTACCTGCTGCGCAAGCTGATGGAGAAGAACGCGGCGGGGATGGCGCCCCAGGCGCTGGCCGAGGAGATCGTGAAGACCGTCTCCGAATCGTTCGGCGGCAACCGCTGCTCGCTGCTGCTGATCGACGAGCACCACGGCGGCCCCGAGCTGCGCCTCTGCGCCGCCGTGGGGCTGCCGCCGGTGATCGCGCGCGACAGCGTGCGCGTGCCGCTGGGGCGGGGGATCTCGGGCGCCGTGGCCAGCAGCCGCACCGCGCTGGTGGTGCGCGACAGCGAGGAGAGCGTCACCCACCCGCTCATGCGCGACGCCTGGTACACCGGCCCCGCCTTCGTCTCGCTCCCGCTCCTCTGCCGCGGGCAGCTCCTGGGAGTCCTCAACCTGAGCAACTTCCGCGCGGGGACGGTGGACGACTACGAGGTGGAGCAGCTGCGCCTGGTCGCCCTCTGCGTGGGGCTCCTGGTGGACCACGCCGGCCTGCAGGGGCGCCTCTTCGACGGGCAGGCGGCGTGAGCGCTGCGGAGGCCGCGGCCCCGGTGGAGGCCGACCTCGGGGAGCTGATCCGCCAGGCCGCGCTGCGCCCGCTCACCGCCGCCGAGGCCGAGGCGGCGTTCACCGAGGTGATGGAGGGGCGCGCCACCCCGGTGCAGATGGCCGCGCTCCTGGTGGCGATCCGCGTGCGCGGGGCGGTGCCGCAGGAGGTGGCCGGCGGCGTGCGCGCCCTGCGCAAGGCGATGGTCCCGGTGCCGGCCGACCCGGCGGGGCTGGTGGACACCTGCGGCACCGGCGGCGGCGCGGTGCAGACCTTCAACATCTCCACGGCCGCCGCGCTGCTGGCGGCCGGGGCGGGGGTGCGGGTGGCCAAGCACGGCAACCGCTCCTTCACCTCGCGCTGCGGCAGCGCCGACGTGCTGGAGGCGCTCGGCGTGCGGCTGGAGCTCTCGCCCGAGGAGGAGGCGCGCGTGCTGGAGCGGTGCGGCATCGTGTTCATGTTCGCGCCGCTGCACCACCCGGCCATGAAGCACGTGGGCCCCGTCCGCCGCGAGCTGGGGATGCCCACCATCATGAACGTGCTGGGCCCGGTGACCAACCCCGCGCACGCGCGCCGCCAGGTGGTGGGCGTCTCCGACCCCGCGCTCCTGGAGCTGATCGCGGGCGCCCTGGCCGAGCTGGGGCACGAGCGCGCCCTGGTGGTCCACGGCGCGCCGGGGCTCGACGAGCTGAGCCCGATCGGCACGACGGAGGTGCTGGAGGTGGCGGACGGGCGGTGGACGCGGCATACCTTCGATCCCGCGGCCGAGCTGGGGTGGGAGCCCGTGGACGCCGCCGGGCTGGAGGGCGGCGAGCGGGCCGAGAACGCCCGCAAGGTGGAAGACGTGCTGCGCGGGGAGATGGGCGGCGCCGCCCGCGCCGCCGTGGTCCTGAACGCCGGCGCCGCCATCTACGTCGCCGGCCGCGCCGGCTCGCTGGTGGACGGCATCCGCGCCGCCGAGGCCACCCTCGACGCCGGCGCCGGCTGGGCCAAGCTGGGCGAGCTGCGCGAGGCGACGGGGTAGGGCTCTGCTTGGACCTGCAGCGTCATCGGGTTTTCCACTGGAGAAATGTCTTCGCAAACGCCTTCGTGACCCGGTAGGTCATCATTGCGGCACCACCGGCGTTTGAGAGAGGACCGCCAGGATCGTAACTCCGACTACACATCCAGCGGCAGCTAACAAGAGGATCTGAGCGACTACCAGTGAACGGGCTTTCTTGCCCAGTATATTCACCAGAGCGGCATTCGTGGTACCCCAGTTCCGATCATATTCCTCGTAGAAGCCCACCAGGCGCTCGGGCCACTCCGCCCGCGGTACCTGGCTTCGAATTGCAGCGATCCATTGTGGGGCAAGAAGTGACGAGGGAGCGGTGGGCATGAGCCGGATCCGCTGAACCCACAATGAAAAGCCTGCCGATAGGACTAATAACAGGACTGTGACGATCAGCAGTTCTGTCGTACCCGCACGTGCTCCTTCCGGGATTTCGCGTGCGAACGCAAACGCCCCGGCCAAAAAAATTCCCGAGATTGCCGCAGTGCCTTGTGCTTTCGTTTCAAGACTGCGCCAACTCTGTGTCAAATCACGGTATGTTTCGGAGTGGGCTTCAACGGCGAGCTTCAAGAGGGCAACATCATCAATGGTGACATCCTCTTCCTCATTCCTCACGGGCAGCGACGTAATCAGCATGTGACACCTTTGCATGAATCGACTGTGCCCGCCGGCACCTCTCCACCATCCGATCACCCCCCGCCACCAGCACCTCCGCCACCGCCCAATCCGCCACCACCGCCAGCACCTCCGCCACCACCGCCAGCACCTCCGCCACCGCCCAGGCCGCCACCGGTCGTTCCGCCTGCACCACCGCCGCGGGTGGCTCCACCGCCGGCGCCTCCACCGCCGGGCCGGAGGTAACCCAGACCGAAAGTCGGAGGAGGCACGTGCTTCGGACAGAAAAGTCCCTGTTCCGCCTCGTTTTCGCAGTCGTGTTCAAGGCACTTCGCCATTTTGCCAGTCCTCGTCGTACTGGTCATGTATCGACCGTGAACTGACTCACCGATAACCGAGGAGATGATCGCAGGCTCCACCTATTCAGCCATGTTTCCACTCTTCTTCCGTCACACGGTCGGACCGCGACCCAGCAGAGGGTCCGGCGCGCTGATCCAGAATCGATGTGTTGGGGTCAGCGCACGCCTGGCGGAGAGAAGCCGCCGGTGAGCGCCTCGACAGCACGGGCGACGGCGAGGACGCCGGCGTCGTCCCAGCGGCGGCCGACCACCTGGATGCCGATCGGGAGGCCGTCGACGGAGCGGGCGGCGGGAAGGACGACGACGGGGTTGCCGGTCATCGCCAGCAGCGACGCCCAGGCGCCCAGCGCCATCGAGTACGACGTCGCCCGCCCGTCCACCGCCACCGGCGCGCCCGTGCGCCGGTGCGTGATCGCCGGGACGGCGGCCACCGGGCAGAGCCACGCGTCGTAGTCCGCCAGCAGCGCCTCCATCGCCGCGGAGTGGCGGTCCCGGCGGTCGAGCGCGCGGAAGTAGCGGTGGGGCAGCAGCGCCAGCCCCCGCCGCAGCCCGCGCGAGAACGGCCCCCTCCCGAAGCGCAGCTCCGTCCCCAGCCGCATCGGCACGCGCGCGTACGCCGGCAGCGCCATCCCCGTCTCGAAGCCGTTGATCTCTCCCCACGTCACCAGCGCGTCGGCGCCGTCGATGTCCGGATTCGCCCGCTCCACGCGCGCCCCGGCCGCCTCCAGCTTCGCCGCCGCGCCGCGCACCGCCTCTGCCGTCTCCGCCGACACCGGGTAGCCGCCGAAGGAGTCCGTCCAGGCGACCCGCAGGCTCGCGGGCTCGCGCGGCGGCTGGAGCGCGAACGGCACCGGGGGCGCGTCGGGGAAGCGCGGGTCGGGGGCGGTGAGCAGCGTCATCGCCAGCTCCAGGTCGGCCACGGAGCGGGCGATGGGGCCGTACGAGCAGATGTGGCGGAGCGAGTAGGAGATGCCGGGGAAGTTGCCGTGGCCGCGCCCCGAGACGCGCGTCTCCGTGGGCTTCATCCCGATCGCCCCGCAGAAGTGGGTGGGGACGCGGATGGAGCCCGCCGCGTCGCTCCCCAGCTCCAGCGCCGAGAAGCCGGCCGCCACCGCCGCCGCGCTCCCGCCGCTGCTCCCGCCCGGCGTGCGCGCGGGGTCCCACGGGTTGTTCGTGCGCCCGTACAGCGGGTTCCAGCACTGCCAGTCGTACGAGCCGAGCGGCGCGTTGGTCATCCCCAGCACCACCGCGCCGGCCTCGCGCAGGCGGGACACCGCGAACGCGTCTTCCCGGCCCACGTGGCGGCGCAGCGGCGGGTAGCCGAAGGTGGTGCGCATCCCCGCCACGTCCCACACGTCCTTGATGGTGACGGGCACCCCGTGCAGCCGCCCCCGGCACTCGCCGCGCGCGAGCGCCGCGTCCGCCTCGCGCGAGCGCGCCAGCGCTGCTTCCGCGTGCAGGTCGACCACCGCGTTGAGCGGGGGATTCAGCCGCGCGATCCGCTCCAGGTGCGCCCGCACCACCTCCTCGGACGAGAGCTCGCCGTCGCGGATGCGCGCGGCGAGCTCCGTAGCGGTCAGGTAGCAGAGGGTGGTGGATTCGGATGCAGCGGGCATGGTGACGCCGATTCGGTGCGTGTCACGGGCTTCAGTGCGGGCGCCGCCGGTGGTGCCCCCTCCCCCGCGCGACCCTCGGCTGCTCGTTCCTCGCAGCCAGAGGGCGCGCTCCCCTCCCCCGCTGCGCGGGAGAGGGGGAACTACTCGTCCGGGAAGATTTGCGGCGTGGCGGCAGCGGTGATCGCCCTCAGGACTCGCGGGAGGTCCGAAAGGACGTCCTTGTTGGTGAAGCGGAGCACGGTGATCCCGCGCGCGGCGAGCAGCTCCGTGCGCTCGGCGTCACGCGCCCGCTGGTCGTCACCTTCGTGCACCGCGCCATCCACTTCGACACACAGCCGGTAGCGCGGGCAGTAGAAGTCGAGGATGAACCGGTCGATCGCGTGCTGCCGGCGGAAGTGCAGCCCGTTGAGCTGCCCGCGCCGCAGCGCCTGCCAGAGCACCTCCTCCGCCGGTGTCGCCTCGCGCCGCAGCTGCCTCGCCCGCTCCGCCAGCTCCGGAGATCTTGCTCGCATCGTCCACGGTAATCGAGCGTGCGATATGTTCACCCCTCTACCGCGAAGCGGGGGAGGGGAGCGCGCCTCTGGCTGCGAGGAACGAGCAGCCGAGGCCGCGCGGGGGAGGGGGCACCACCGGGCGGCGTCCGCGCGGATTTACGCCCCCGGCGCCGCCACCAGCTCCAGGAGCGGCACGCGGCGCTCCTCGCCCGTCTCCATGTCCTTCACCTGCGCCACCCCCTCGGCCACCTCGTCGGGGCCCAGGACCACCACGCGGCGGGCGCCGAGCGCGGAGGCGTTCTTGAACTGCTTGCCGACGCCCTGGTGCCTGAGCGCGTACTCCACCGACCTGCCCGCGTCGCGCAGCGCGTGCGCCAGGCCCAGGAGCGCGTCGCGCTGCTCGGGCGTCACCGCCACCAGGTAGTAGTCGAGCGCGTGCTTCGCGGCCGGGAGCAGGCCGCGGTCGGCCAGCAGCTCCTTCAGCACCACGTCGCCCATCCCGAAGCCGAGCGCGGGGAGGTCCACGCCGGAGACGGTCTTCAGCAGGTTGTCGTAGCGCCCGCCGCCGCAGATGGCGCGCAGCTCGCCCGCCACGTCGAACAGCTCGAAGACGATCCCCGTGTAGTACGCCAGCCCGCGCACCACCGACAGGTCGAAGCGCACGAAGTCTCCCAGCCCCATCGCGCGCAGGTGGCCGAAGTAGGCTTCCATCCGGTTGACCGCCTCGACCAGCTCGCCCATGATCCGGACGTCTGCCTCGCTGCGTTCGGGGATCTCCAGCTCGCCTTCGTCCTCGAAGTCCAGCTCGGCGGGGAACGAGAGGCCGAGGGCGTCCCCGCCATCCCCGTCGTCGCCGATCTCGATCCAGAACCCGTCTTTGTCCGCCGACCCGAAGTAGGCCGCCTTCAGGGCCTCGAAGTCCTTGTGGCGGAAGACGTCGAGCACCGCGCCGGCCACCTCCGCGCCGAGCCCCGCCTCGTCGGTCAGCCGCCTGGAGAGCGCCTCGCGCGTCTCGCGCTCCAGCTTGTCGACGATGTTGTAGACGACCGTGAGCCGGTCCTCGGGGACGCCCGCGTGCAGCAGGAGCGCGCGCAGCAGGCGGCGGTCGGAGACGCGGGCCACGAAGTCCTTCTCGGAGAGCCCGTAGCCGCGCAGGATGTCGATGGCCGCCGCCAGCAGCTCCGCGTCGGCCGAGACGTCGTCCTCGCCGATGATGTCCAGGTTGAGCTGGAAGTGCTCGCGCAGCCGCCCGCGCTGCTGCCGCTCGTAGCGGAAGAGCTGGGGGAGCGAGAACCACTTGATCGGCTTGCGCAGGCCCCCGGCGCGCGCGCCGGCCATGCGGGCCAGCGTGGGCGTCATCTCGGGGCGCAGCGCCACCTCGCGCCCTCCCTTGTCGGTGAAGTTGTAGAGCTGCTGGACGATCTCGGGCCCCGACTTCTCGGTGTACAGCTCGAGCGGCTCCAGCGGCGGCCCGTCGTACTCCTGGAAGCCGTACCGCCGCGCCACGTCGCGCCACACGCCGAAGATGTACGCGCGGACCGCGAGGTCCTCCGGGTAGAAGTCCCGGAAGCCGGGGAGTGCCTGGAAGCTTGCCATGGGGCGGGATTCTAAGGCCGGGAGTGAGAAAGTGCGAGAGCCGGAAAGTGCGAAGTGCGAGGTGCGAAGTGCGAAGTGCGTGGTGGTCGAACGGTGAGCCTTCCTTCCCGCGACGATGTCATCCCGAGCGGCGCCGCGGCGAGTGACCTCGTTATGCACGGAAGCCCGGCGGCGCCCGAGGGATCTACTCACCGCCGCTGGTGGCCAGCCCCGAAGCACCGAGCATCGCGTGGTCACCCCTGCGCGCCGTTATCCTTTCCATGAGCGCACTTCGCACTTCGCACTTCGCACTTAGCACTTCGCACTGCGGCTCCGGGCGTGTCCCTCCGCTGCGCTCCGGGCCGGGCTGCGCGCGCGGTAGGGCACGATACGACTGTGCCCAACCGCGCCGGGCCACCGCCGCCACGATACCCCTGTGGCGGCGGCGTCCCGGCCCTGTCGGGCGCGCATCCCT
>DASVWD010000045.1 GCA_036389795.1 Longimicrobium sp. | reverse complement strand
TGCATCGGTCCGGCCTCCTGCCGGCCGCGAGTAGATTCCTCGGGAGCCCGGCCGACTTCGGTGGCGAACGCGAGATCAGCGCATCGGGCTCCACTCGGAATGACAGCTTCCCAATGCACAGCGAATCTCGAAAAACGGTATTACACGAACGAAGACGGCAACGATGCTACCGTTGCCGTCTCCGCCCTTCGGGTCGACGATCGCCTTCACGGTTCGGGCCTACCTCGCCAGCGGATCCGGCCGGAGCTGGAACCGGACCGCCTTGCTGGTGGTCCCCTTCCCGCCCTCCATGTGGAAGGGGGCGCGGGTGCTGATGGCGGCCCAGAGACCGCGCCCTTTCCAGCCGGCGTCCGGGTCGTCGATGCGGCCGTCCAGCCACTTGGTGTAGAACCCCGTCGGGTAGGGGACGCGCAGGACGACCCACCTTCCGTCCTTGAGGACGAGGAGCCCCTCGGACTGGTTCCCGGTGTTGATCGGCACGTTCTCGCCGAGCCCGAGCGTGTTGAACTGGTCCACCCAGGTGTAGTAGCTCCCTTCCCCGCTCCCCGGGCTGGTGACGTTGCCGAGCTGCGGGAGGGGCTCGGCGTAGAAGGTCCACCCCTCCGGACAGTGCTGGCCGGTGGCGGTGGGGCCGTTCAGCGGACCGCGGCACTTGCGCCGGTCGAAGCTGGCCAGGTGCCCGCTCGCCAGGGCGGCCCAGTACACGCCGTTCCGGTCCACGTCGCCGCCGCGCGGGGAGAAGCCCACGTTCGCGACGGCCGGGTTGTTCCACGGCACCTCGAAGACCTCGGTGAGCGCGGTCTCCGGCGGATTCTGGCCGGGGGCCAGCCGGAAGATCGCGCCGGGGAACCCGAACATCGTCCCCCACACCGATCCGTCCGGCGCGGGCGCCAGCGCGTACGGACCGCCGCCGTACTGCCCGGTGCCGATGCGCTTGTCCTTGCCGGGATCCACGGGCGCGTTCGGCTCCACGTACGCGTCGCGGCGGCCGTTCCCGCTGGTGTCCAGGATCAGCGCGGTCCATCCCTGCGCCCGCTCCTCGTCGCCCGTCTGGTCCCACAGCCTGGTGTTCACCCACCCCACCACCGGCCCGCCGCCGCTCAGCCAGAGGGTGCGGTTGGCGTCCTCGGCGAACATCAGGTGGTGCGTGCCGAAGCAGGTGGAGATGTGCTTCATCTCCTTCGTCCGCGGGTCGTACACCGCCAGGTGGCGGTTCGAGCTGTTGAGCGGGAAGAGGCGGGCCGACGGATGGCTCGACCCCTCCTTGCAGAAGGCCGGGTTGTCCGGCGGACGCACCCTGGAGGTGATCCAGACGCGCCCCTGCTCGTCGAGCATCGGGTTGTGCACGTTCGCCCGGCTGGTCCAGATCGCCTCGGTGCCCCAGTACGGCGAGGGGGCCGCGACCTGCGCCGGCGCCGCGAGCGGGGTGTTCGGGTCGCGGACCGTGACCGGGATCCGGGTCGCCGTATGGGTCTTCGGGTCGAGCACCGGCATGTAGTCGGCGCTCGCCTCGAGCACGGCGTAGACCGGGCCGTTGGCGTTGACCGTCGGGTTGCGCCGGTCGGTCGAGACCAGGTCGTGCAGGTACGCCTTGGGGTCCGCCCAGTCCCAGAGGGTGATGACCACGTTCCGCTCGATCCCCTGCGGGCGGGGCGGCGCGGGCGGGACCTCGCCCGCGGCGATCCGGTCGGTCCAGTCGGCGAACATCCGCAGCGTGCGCGGTCCCATCTGGTGCGCCATGCCGATCATCGCACCTCCAGCCTGGCCGGACTGCAGCCGCCGCTCCCACGCCTGCACGGAGGACTCGAAGGTGCCGAGCGCGGGGTGCAGCTCGCGCGTCCCCTTGCTCCCCATCTGGTGGCAGCCCAGGCAGGCGCCGTTCTTCAGCGGCCGGACGTACTCCGCCTGGCTCTTGAAGGCCGGGTTGATCCCGTTCCCCTCCGGGCCGGTGCCGGGGAACTCGCTCTCGGCCGGGACCTGGAGCAGCGAGTACCAGTACCCGGCCGGGTAGTACTCCGCCGCGGCGCGCGGATTCGGCGCGGGGGTCGCCCGCAGGTTCAGCGTCGTCCCGGGCTCCGCCCGCCGCTTCGGCGAGTCGACCAGCCCGTACCCACGCACCCAGACGTCGTATCTCGCCTGCGGGAGGTCGGGGAGGAGGTAGCGCCCCTGGTCGTCGGTCACCACGATCCTGGCGAACTTCGTCGGGAGGTCGGAGGTCTCCGCGATCACCCACACCCCCGCCTCGGGGCCGCCCGCCCCCGTCACCACCCCCGCGATGTCGTCGCGATCGATCGGGATCCCGCCGGGGGCAGGCTGCGCGCTGGGCGTGCGGGCCGCCCAGAGCAGCGCGGAGGCCGCCACCGTCGCGCCCGCGAAGAGTGCCTTCGTCGTCTCCATCTGTCAGCTCCCTGGATGAAGTTCCACCGCGTTCCGCACGACGAGGCGATGGAGACCCAGGCCGTCGGGCGTGAGGCGGCCGTGTGTTCCAGCCCGTTCGTGATGGGACGTTTTCGTCACGGTTCGTGGGGAGCGCGTCCGAGGACGCGCTGATGCACGACTGGTGGTTCCCCTCCGCGTGAACGCGTCAGGCGCGATCAGTACTTCACGTCGCGGCCGCAGGGCTGCGTCTGCGCGACTGCAATGGGGTTCCCCGCGAGGCCGGCGTCAAGCGCGGCGCGGACGTAGTTTGTCGCCCCCGCGATGTCCCTGGCCCTGGACGCGTGATCAGCGTCAGGGGCGGGGCCGCGACCACGAGGGCCGGTTCGCCAGGTCCGACGACGTCGGGCGCTCGCCCAGCCAGGACTTCAGGCGCCAGCTCCCTGGATGATGTTCCGCCGCGCCGACGCGTCGCTTCCCGCAGTCACCGGGCCCATGCCCCGGAGGAGGTCGCCACTCCAGCCGAGGGTGGCCCGCCGCGAAAAGGCCGCCATCCGCTCGGCGCTCAATACTTCACTTCGCAGCCGTAGGGCTGGGTCTGGGCCACCGCGATCGGCCTGCCCGCCAGCCCCGCGTCCAGCGCGGCGCGGACGTAGTTCGTGGCTCCCGGGATGTCCTGGGCCCTCGGCGTGTTCCGGTCGTCGATCGCGCCCCTGTAGCGAAGCACGCCCTGGGGATCGATGACCATGTACTGCGGCGTGTTGCGGGCGCCGTAGAGCCGTCCGAGCACGCCCGCCGTGTCGCGGATGATGGCCGTGGGCGCCGCGCCCTTTTCGCGGGCCTGGTCCTCGGCCTTCTTCGCGCTCGTGTACCCCTGTCTTCCCGGACCCGACGACACGACCGAGAGCCAGACCACCCCGCGCCGGGTGTACTCCTGCTGCATCGCCTGCGTGTTCCCGACCCCGTTCACCACGGCGTAGTGCTTCTTCGTGGCCGGGCATCCGTGGTTGAACCACTCGAGGACGACCCACTTGCCGGCATAGCCTGCGAGCGAGTGCGGCCGGCCGCGCGTGTCGGTCGCCGTGAACGCCGGCGCGGGGCCGCCGACCGTCAGGAGTTCCGGCAGGCTCTCCGGGTCCGCGTGGGCGGCGGCGATGCGGCGGACGGTGATGAGGGCGGCCATCAGCAGGGCGCCGCCAACCGCGGCGAGGATGAGGAGCTTTCGGGAGCGCCGGGTGGGCGTGGTCTTGGAAGTCATGAGGGTTGCCTTCAGGGCCAGTGATGGATGGATTCGGCCGCCGGTCGACCCGGCGGGCGTCTGGACTCACGACGGTGACGCCGCGGCGCGTTCGAGCGCGCTCGTGACGATGCCCGGCGTGAGCAGCGTCGGGAGGACGATGGGCGCCGCATCGCGCGCCCGCGGGTAGATGACGACGAACGGGACGCTGTTGCGCCCGAACGCGGCGAGCGCGCGCGTCACGGCGGGATCGCGGGTCGTCCAGTCGGCGCGCAGCAGCGTCACGCCGTGCTCGCGGATCGCGGCGCGCACCGCCCCGGAACCGAATGCCACGCGCTCGTTGACCTTGCAGGTGAGGCACCAGTCCGCCGTGAAGTCGACCAGCACCACGCGGCCGCTGTCGCGCTGCGCCTGGAACGACGTAGCGTCATACGCCTGCCAGGGCAGCGCGCCGGCGGCACCCTCCGCCGACGTCGCGCTCCCCGCCTGCACGACGCCCTGCGTCGATGCACCCGAGACGAGCGCCACCGCGCCAGCCGCGGCGGCGATCGCGAGCCCCTGCGCGAGGCGGCGGCGACCCGTCGGCGCCGCCAGGGTGCCGAACCGGCCGAGCGCCCACAGCCCGAAGGCGAGCAGGGTGCACGCGGCGAGCAGCGCGACCAGCGCGCCCACGCCGGCCTGCCGGCCGAGCACCCAGGCGAGCCAGACGACCGTCGCGAACAGCGGGAACGCGAGAACCTGGCGGAGCGTGACCATCCAGGCACCCGGCCTTGGCAGCAGTGCACGGAGCCGCGGCACGGCGGCCACCAGCGCGACGGGCCAGACGAGGCCCAGGCCGAGCGCCGTGAAGACGACGAACGAGCCGGCGGCCCCCGACGTGACCGCGTACGCGACCGCCGCGGCGAGGAACGGGGCGGAGCACGGTGTCGCCAGCGCGGTGACGAGCACCCCGCTCAGGAATGCTTCCACGCTCCGCGGCGCACGGCTCGCCGCGGCGGAGAGGCCCCCGCCGACCGGCATGAGGTCGAACACGCCGGCCAGGTTGAGACCCGCCGCGAAGACGACGAGCGAGAGCACGCCGACGACGGCGGGATTCTGCAGCTGGTAGCCCCATCCGGCTTCCGTGCCCGCGGCGCGGAGGGCGAGCAGTACGCCCACGAGCGCCCACATCGACACGAGCACGCCGGCCCCGAACAACACCACGTGCCTCCGCGCCGTACGTCCGTCGTGCGCGGCCGCTTCCGCGATCCCGAGCGCCTTGATGGAGAGCACGGGCAGCACGCAGGGCATCAGGTTGAGCAGCGTCCCGCCGAGCAGGGCGAGCAGACCCGCGATCGCGAGCGCGACCCATCCCCCGGCCGCGCCGGGCGTGGGTGGCGCAACGGCGGCGAGCTGCGCCCTGGCGACGACCGGCGCATCGACCTCCAGCAGCATGCGGGGCGCGCCGCCGCCCGCCTGGGCCGCGGTGTCGATCGCGAGCACCCCGGTGATCCGGGAGGGTGTCCCGGCCGCGTACGCCGAGCGGCCCATCCGCAGCTCGAGGCCGGTTGGGATGTCGCGCACTCCGGTTTGCGCCGCGTAGTCGATCACCCCCGCCGAGTCGATGAAGAACTGTACCCGCGGGGTGCGCTGCGAGGCGATCGCGGCTTCGGCAGGCGGGTACACGTGCAGCAGCACGCCTTCGGGATCGACCGCCGCGCGGAAGGTCCAGTCGTCCCGCCGCGCCGGGACGCGGGCGGCCTCCGCCGCGAACACGCGGGCGACTGCTTCGTCGGCGATCGTCCTGGCGGCGATGGGCACGGTGGCCGCGACGTCGACATCCCCCGCGACGCACTCCTCATCGCAAACGACCCACGTGACCTCCGCGGCCAGGGCGAGGGTGGATCCCACCCGTGCCGAGGGCGGCACGTGCACGGCGCCCAGGAGGTGCACCTCCCCCTTGTAGCCGTACGACGCGAGCGGCGGCGCCTCCATCCGCTCGGGCGCGGGCCACCGCAGCGGCGCGGCCGTCACGCCCTCCGGCAGGCGCCAGGTGACGACCGGCGCGCTGCCCACGTCGCCGGCGTGGCGCCAGTAGGTGTGCCACCCCGGGTTCGGGCGCAGCCGGATCGACACCGGAATCGTGTCCCCCGGCGCCACCGCCCGGACCGCGCTCCGCAGCTCGATCTCGACGGGCTGGTCCGCGGTCGCGCGCGCGACGGCGCTCGCCGGCCGGGGAACCAGCTGGGCATCCGCCGTCCCCGCCGTCCCACCGGCGGCGAGCGCGCCGATGAGCGCGCACAGCGCTGCGCGGACGTACAGAGGGGTCTGGGCTGACGCGGTGCAGCCCGCCACGAAGCGGATCGTCCCCCGTCTGATGCGCTCTTTCATGCTGCAGATCCTCGTCGATTGCATACTACTCTGTGTAGTAGAAAAGGGCGGACGGAGCCGCTCCGCCAGCTTCAGCCGGCGGATGCGGCTACCGGCGCGGCCGGCCGAGCGCGGGCGCGGTCCCGGGAAGCTCCGGGCGCGTCCGGCCGAGCTCGGGCGCGCTCTCGCGAATCTGCGCGCGCAGTTCGGCGCTCAGGTCGGAGGTGTGGTAGGTCCAGAGGAACAGCGACGTCCACACCAGCGCCGCCACGGCCAGCCCCCGGCGCGCCGTGGTGAGCCAGGTGCGGCGCCGGTCGGGCCGATAATCCATCAGGCGCCGCACGCGCTCCTCTACGCTCGGGCGGCTCCGGACCAGGGGGTGGGCATGGATCCAGCGCGCCCGCGGCCGTCGGGGGAGCGCCCGCTGCAGGCGCCACACCTGCACCAGCGCGGCGGCGACCACCAGCGGGTTCTGCACCGCCTCCACCACGCGTTCGTCGCAGGAGAGCTCGCGCCCAAAGACCATCCTGGGCCAGACGACGGACCGGAAGGTCCAGAGCAGGGCGAGCACCGCCGCGGCGAGCACGCCAGCCTGGGCGAAGCCGAAGCGCAGCTCCATCTGGTAGAACATCACGTACAGCGCCGCGCCCTGCAGGAGCACCACGAGGGCGCCCATGGACACGAGGCTGCCCAGCCAGGCACGCAGGTTGTCGCGCTGCCGCACGTGGACGAGCTCGTGCACCAGCACCGCACGAAGCTCGTCCGGCGCCAGCGAGCGGATCAGGGCGGGTGCCAGGAAGACGGCGGGCCGAAAGCACCCCGTGGTGAATGCCAGCGGGCCCTCGTCCGCGTGCCGGTGCAGCGGCGGCAGGCGCCTCGTCCCGATCCGCCTTCCGGCCTCGCGATAGAGATCGTACAGCCCGGAGAACTCGTCCGGCCCGTAGACCGGGAACCGGCGGCGCAGGCGCCAGTCGGCGACGCAGTGGACCGCGAACCGCGCGGCCGTGGCCGCGAAGATGAGCAGCGTCAGGGCGCGGGCAATCTCCACGGGGGCGCCGCAGAGGTCGTTCGGGATGCCCAGCAGGGCCTCCACGCCCCAGAGGAGCCTGGAGTACGGCGCAAAGAACCACTCAAACATCGGAATCCGCTCGCCTCCGCTTCTCTTCGATCGCCTTCGCCAGCGCCTCCATCGCCGCTTCGTCACCCACGAGGTCGACGAACTGGCTCATCGCGGGGGCGGTGAAGTCGTCCAGGAGCTCGCTCAGCACCGTGCCGACGGTGCGCCTGGTGAATTCCTCCTTGCTCGCGACAGGCACGTACACGTACGCCGCGCCATCCTTCCACTTCTCCAGCAGGCCCTTGTCCGCCAGGCGCGACATCACCGTCATGACCGTCGTGTACGCGAGCTCCCGGTCCGCGGCGACCCGCTCGTGGACGTCGTGCACCGTGGCCCGGCCGCGTGCCCAGATCACCTCCATGACGTCCGCCTCGAGGTCGCCGAGAATCTTGCGCAACCCCTTCTTCTGCGGATCGAAGGTGAAATGGTATCGATTCAGGGCCATTGGACCGGAGGGACATGGGTGGTTACGACAGCGTGTAGTAGGCTAGTGCCGTCGCGGCGTCCCGTCAAGTGTCACGGTACGATCCGGCCTCAGGCGCGGTCTCTCGATTCGCCGCCGCTGCTCAGACCGCTCGAACTTCGGCGAGCCGCCTGACCGCGTACTCGTCGTCCCAGCAGACGGCGGCTTCCCACGCGGCCGACGCTTGCGCGGCGATGTCGTGCGCAAGGTCGTCGAGACCGGCGGCATTGTGGGGCAGCACCAGGTCGAGGTCGGGGACGTCGACGTGCGACTCGTCCCAGTCGATCAGCGCGACCCGGTCCGCCGTCATTCGGACGTTGCCGGGGTTGTTGGGGTTGCCGTGGACGACGCACGTCCGGGGTCCGGCGAGCCGCGCCCACGCTGCCCGGCATCGAGCGACGCCCTCGGGCGGCATCGCGCGGAGGTCGATCTTCGTCCCGGTCTCGGCGTGCAGAAGGTCGGTCGACGATCGCCAGCCGGGGCGCTGCGGCCAGCCCTGCGTCAACCGGTGCAGCTGGCGGAGCGTGTCGGCCACGCGGCGCCAGTCGGCCTCCGTCTCGGGCGGGCCGCCCTCCACGCAGGTCATCACCACCACACCGTCGGCGAACAGCCGGCCGTCCCTGGTCGGGATCGGCACCGGCACGGCCAGGCCTGCACGGTCGAGGTGTTGGAGGAGCCCGGTCTCCCACGCGAGATCAGCGTCGCTCCTGGCCCCGAGACGACCGACCGCGAGGTGCCCGTCGACGCGCACGCTCCACACGTCGTTGGCGACTCCGCCGGCGAGCGGTTCGATGCGAGCGGCGTCGTCACCCCACTGCCCGAGTGCCTCCCATCCCATCGGCTGACCTGCTCCTGTCCTTCGGTCCACTCATCGTGAGTGTGCCGACCGGGATCGGCGGTGTAGTCGTCCTCGTCCGGGCCAGTCGGGCTCCGGTCGTCGGAGAAAACCTCGCCGAACTCCAGCCCGCCAGGTTCCTCGCTTCGGTGCGCGGACATACGAACCGGCTCGGCGCAGAGTTCCTCGCGTGGAAGCGCAGCCGCCAGAGATCCGCCATGCTGGATCGGCTCAGGCGCGACTGCATGCCGCCGCACGGAGCAGTCGGCCCTCCAGTGCCTTCGGAACCCTTCGGAGAACTGGGGCTGCTAAGTAGGTAGTCCTGAGTGCCGAGTGCTGAGTCCTGAGTTGCCGGATCGGATATCGTCTGTGCAGTTCAGCACTTGGCACTTAGCACTCAGGACTTTTCGGTTCGTCTTACGCCTTCGCCGGCTTCTTCCCCACTGCCGGGGCCGCCAGGAGCTGCCTGGCGACGATGTAGCCGGAGCCGCCGTTGACGCCGTGGCCGGGCCAGGTAGCCGCGCCCAGCATGTAGACGTTGGGCACCGCCGTCTGGTGCCCCGGCTGCCCCGGGAGCGGGCGGAAGAGGTAGCTCTGCGCCAGGTCGTGCGAGCCGCCGTACGGGTCGCCCGGGCCGGCGTTCGGGTTGTAGGCGGCCAGGTCGGCCGGGCCCATCACGTGGCGCGCCAGGATGGTGTCCTTCAGCCCGGGAACGTGCCGCGCGGCGATGTCGATCACCCGGTCGGCGAAGCGGTCCTTCAGTGCCTCCGTCCAGGTGCCGTCGCCCACGTCGATCGTCCCCGCGGCGTCGCCCCGCGGGCGGATCGGGATCTCCAGCATCTGCAGGCGCGCGATCGCCTTCCCCTCGGGGACGCGCGTCTTGTCGAACGCCGTCGGCGAGTCGAGCGAGATGGTGGGGCTGGCTGGGAGCCAGCCGTTCAGCGCCTGGGTGATCCCGGTGGTGATCTCCTCCAGCCCGCCGGTGAGGTGGAGCTGGCCCACCTCGCCCAGGCGCGCGTCGGGCCACGCCAGCGGCCGCGAGAGGGCGAGCTGCACCTGCACGGCGCCGCGGCCGTAGCGGAAGCCGCCGGCCTGCTTCACCAGCGGCGCGGGGACGTCGGCGCCCTCCAGCAGCCGCAGGTAGAGCTGGTCGGGGTTCACCGAGGCCACCACGGCGCGCTCGGCCTTGTACTGCTTGCCGCCGGCCACGCGCACCGCCTCGGCGCGGCCGTGGCGCACCACGATCCGCTCCACCAGCGCGTCGCAGATCACCTCGCCGCCGCGGTCGCGGATGAGCTTCACCAGCGCCCGGGGGAGCATCTCGCTGCCGCCCACGGGGAGCGCCATCCCCCCGCCGATGAACGACATCAGCACCAGCGGGAGCCAGAAGGCGCTGTTGGCGGCGTCGGGGGTGCGGCCCAAGTGCATCACCCACGGCGCGGCCAGGGCGCGGAAGACGGGCGAGCGGAAGCGGCGCTCCAGCAGGTCGCGCGCGGTCCCCATGAAGTCGGCGGCGAAGGGGGTGTAGCCGCGCCCCGAGGGGTCCACCATCAGCCGGCGGATGATCGCCTGCGCCTCGGGCGAGGCCAGGTCCATGGCGAAGAGCGGGAAGATGTCGCCCGCGTGGGCGCCGAACTCCTGGATCATCTGCGCGAACGCCTGCCCGTCGCCGGGGGCCAGCCGCTCGAACTCGGCGATGGCCGCGCCCATGTCGCGCGGGAAGACGGCGGTCCGCCCGTCGTGCATCGACACGCCGGTGGGAAGGCCGCCGTTCAGGTACTGCAGCCCGCGCTCGGCCAGCTCGGGGGCCAGCTCGGCGTAGGCGGGGCCGGTGACGAAGAGCGGGTGCGCGGTGGAGAAGAGGTCGTGCTTGAAGCCGGGGAGCGTCACCTCGTCGGTGCGGCAGAAGCCGCCGGGGCGGTCGTTCTTCTCCAGCACCAGCACGCTCCAGCCGGCGCGCGCCAGGAGCGCGGCGGCCACCAGCGAGTTGTGCCCGCTGCCCACGAAGATGGCGTCATATTTGTTCACGGAGGTCTCCTGTCGGTCGGAAAGTCTGCGGGTGGAGCGCCGGCCCCGTGCCGGGCCGGTCGGCTGGCCGCGGCGGGGGCAAGCGCCGTTCCCCGTTCCGACCGGTTGGAGACAGGAGCGTAACTCGTTGTGCAGCAACGGACGCGTACAGGATGTGCGCCGCCATTCGGTCCGTACGGTTGAGGAACACCTGCCGCACGGCGGGGACATCGATTCCGCAGCTGTCCGGACGGGGCGGAAGCGCAAGGGTGGGGACGGAGGATCGTGCCGGAGCGCGGCGCGCGCCAGCCTCGGCGCCAGGGCAGGGATGAGCGGTGCGAGACGGTCCTCACTGCGGGGGCGGCTCGTCCGGTTGTTGCATGGCGCGGGAGCGATCCGCGCGGAAGAGAACGGGGGAGACCCGAGACCGGAAAGCAGGCGATGAAGGCGAGGCGGGTGCCCGTCGCGGCGGCCGTGCTGGCGCTGGCGGCGTGCGGCGGCGGCGAGGGCGAGAACACCGGCGCGGCCGCAGCCGACACCGTCATCGCGGCCGCCGCCGACACCGCCCCCACCGTGGCCACCGTGGCCGTGGCCACCGTGCCCCAGTCCTGTCAGTCGGCTGCGTACTCCTGGTCGGAAGGCTCCATCGAGTCAGGCTTGCCGGAGCCGCTAGACGGCGCGTCGGTCTCGGGGCGTGACGCCCTGCTGGCGCTGCGCGAGTCGCGTGGCGATACGTTGATCGTCGTTCGCGGCGGCAACTTCTCGGGCAGCGATTTCCGCGGCGCCCGCCTGCACAACGTCTGCTTCATCGGAACCGATCTGTCAGGCACCGACTGGCGCGGCGCCGACGCGCACGGCGTGGGCTTCATTCGCTCCAACCTCAGCGGGGCGAAGCTCGCGGGGGCGCGCATGCCCGGCGTGCTGCTGCGCAATCCCGACATGGCCAACGTCGACGCTTCCGGCGCCGACTTCTCCCGCGGCCGCATCGACGGGAACGTGTTCGGCAGCTTCGAGAACCTTCGGCTCGACCGTGCCGACCTCAGCGGCTTTCGCATCGATTGCGGAATCACCCAGGAAGATGGCTGCCCCGACGAGCGGTCGCTGAGCCTGCGCGGCGCGAACCTGACGGGCGCCAGTCTGCACAGCTGGTGGTTCCGCGCTGATTTTGCCGGCGCGCGCCTCGACCGGACCGAGGTCGGACTCCATCAGCTTCGCGACCTTGCCGACGCCGAGCTGGCAGGTCCCCTGGTTCTTCGCGGCGGCGATGCGACAGCCGAGATCGACCGCGACGACTATCGGGTCCTGCTCGCAGGCATCCGCGATCCGTTGCTCCGCGATTCGCTGGACGACCCGGCGCAGATCACGCCCGGCCAGCCGCCGGCCTGGCTCCGGCCGGGCGCGGTCGTCCTGTTCGCCGAGCCGGTGGTGTCGTTCGACGACGCCTTTCGGAGGCACGCCCTGTTTCGCCGTCTCGTTCCGGTGGTTCTAGGATCGGCACGGGCGCGCGTGGTGGTCGAGGTGAATGCCGACGGCACGATCGACGCCATCGGCGACGCGATTGGCTCCAACGCGCATCTCTGTGACATGGGAGGGCGGCGGCTTCGTCTCGATCGCGCGACCGGCTGGTTCTCCGGCCCCTATGAGCCCACCGGCGACGAGCCGGCGGAATGGCGCGACCGACCGATGCCGGTGCTGCGCTTCTGGGCCGATCGGGCCGAAGTCTATCAGGGGGGACACGCCTATCCCGGATATCCGGGGCGCGACCCCCGCTTCAGTGACTATATGGAATGCGGCGCCCGCGCCGGCTTCGATACGATGGTGCGCCTGCCCGTCACCGACGCCGAGGCTCGGGTGGTGCGCGAGCAGCCGCCACTGTGGGACCGGTGAGTGTCTTATGCTGATTGACGATCTGCTTCGGTATTCGCGATCGAAGTTCCCGTAGGGGCGAGGCATGCCTCGCCCGGATGGCCGAAGGCCATCACGCGGCGACATGCCCGGCCCGCTTCGACGAGCTTTGGTGTTGCGAGAGGCAG
>DASVWD010000044.1 GCA_036389795.1 Longimicrobium sp. | reverse complement strand
CCAGGTCCACCTCCTGGTCCGCCTGGGTGCGGAAGTGGTACAGGCGCGGCTGCGCGTGGCTCCAGGCCAGCTGCTTGCGCACCTCCATCGCCACGAAGCTCTCCAGCAGCCCGCCGAACGCCGAGAGCGCGTCGGGGCCGCCGGGCCCGTCCAGCCCCAGCAGGTAGGCCGCGAGCCCGGTGTCGCAGAGCAGCACCTTCGGCGACTTGGTCAGCCGCTTCCCCAGGTTTCCCGACCACGCGGGGACCGTCCCCACCAGGAACGTCATCTCCAGCAGGGCCATGTAGCGCTTGAGGGTGCTCTGGGGGAGGGTGCTGCTGCGGGAGAGCTCGGAGAAGTTGAGGAGCGTGCCGGTCCGCGCGGCCAGCAGCGCCAGCAGCCGCGGCAACTCGGCCAATCCGTCGATGTTGGCGATGTCGCGGACGTCGCGCTGGAGGATGGTGGTGATGTACGAGCCGAACCACGCGCGCCGGCGCCGCGCGGCGTCGCGGGCCAGCACCTCCGGATACCCGCCCGAGACCACGCGGCGCGCCAGCTCGTCACGTCCGATGGCCGCGTCGGCCGGGAGCGTGAGCGCCCCGCCGGAGAACAGGGCGTCCACGAACCCCTCGCGCGCTCCCTCGATCTCCCCCTGCGACAGCGGCCACAGGGTGAGCACCTCCATCCGTCCGGCGAGCGACTCGGAGACCCGCGGCAGCATCAGCACGTCGGCCGAGCCCGTGAGCAGGAAGCGTCCGGCACGCCGCTCGCGGTCCACCGCCGCCTTGAGCGCCACGAACAGCTCGGGCGCGCGCTGCACCTCGTCCAGGATCGTGGACCCGTCGAGCCCCGCCACGAAGTCCTCCGTCGCCGTCCGGGCGGCGGAGAGGACCGACGCGTCGTCCAGCGTCAGGTAGCGCGCGGAAAACGCGTCGGAGTCGAGCGACTGCACGAGCGTGCTCTTCCCCACCTGCCGCGCTCCGTTCAGGAGCACCACCGGTGTGTCGGAGAGCGCTTCACGAAGGCAGCTTTCGAGGTGACGCGGATACATGGAATTCTTCCTCCTGGTCCATGCAAATTAACCATACGGTGGTTGAAAATCAACCATGAAGTGGGGAATTTCCAGCCAGAGAAGAGAGCCTCGTGCATCTGCATCCGGTTCGCCGACCAGAGGTGCAGCCTTGCCCGCGAGGGCTGCGGCAGGTAGCTTCCGTGCGCTGCAAGGGCCACTCGGGCGCGGAGTTGCGGCGCTTTCGGGAGCGACGGGGAGAGCGAGATGACCGACACCTTCGCCGAGCTGCGGCGGCGCGAGTTCAGCCGGCTGGACACGCAGGGGCACGTGTACCTGGACTACACCGGCGCGGGCCTCTACGCCGAGAGCCAGGTGCGCGCGCACTCCGACTACCTGTGCCGGAGCATCCTGGGCAACCCGCACTCGCGCAACCCCACCTCGCAGGCCGCCACGCGCAAGGTGGAGGAGGCGCGGGCGAAGGTGCTGCGCTTCTTCAACGCCGACCCCGAGGCGTACGAGGTCGCCTTCACCCTGAACGCCAGCGGCGCGCTCAAGCTGGTGGCCGAGGCGTACCCGTGGGAGGAGGGCGTGCAGTTCCTGCTCACGGCCGACAACCACAACTCGGTGAACGGGATCCGCGAGTACGCGGCCGCCCGCGGCGCCGAGGTGCGCTACGTGCCCCTGGGGCGCGACCTGCGGGTGGACGACCTGGAGGCGCACCTGACCTGCCCGGACTGTACCAGGCCCAACCTCTTCGCCTTCCCCGCGCAGTCGAACTTCTCGGGCGTCAAGCACCCGCTGGAGTGGATCGAGACGGCGCGGGAGCACGGCTACCACGTGCTGCTCGACGCGGCCGCCTTCGTCCCCACCAGTCGGCTGGACCTGAGCCGCTGCACCCCCGACTTCGTCTGCCTCTCGTTCTACAAGATGTTCGGCTTCCCCACCGGCGTGGGGGCGCTCGTGGTGCGGAAGAACGCGATGGGCGAGCTGCACCGCCCCTGGTTCTCGGGGGGCACGGTGCGCTTCGTGTCGGCGCAGAACCGGCTGCACCTCTCGCACGTCACCGGGCGCTCCTTCGAGGACGGCACCCCCAACTACCTGGGGATCGCGGCCGCCTCGGCGGGGCTCGACTTCCTGGCGGAGATCGGGATCGAGCGCATCAACCGGCACGTGATGCGGCACACCGCGCTGCTGCTGGAGCGGCTGAAGGGGCTCCGCCACTCCAGCGGCGCGCCGCTGGTGCGCATCTACGGCCCGCAGGACACGGAGCGGCGGGGCGGCACGGTGCCCTTCAACCTGCTGGACCCCGAGGGCGAGCTGGTGGACTTCCGCGTGGTGGAGCAGCGCACCAACGAGGCGAACATCTCCATCCGCACCGGCTTCTTCTGCAACCCCGGCGCGGCCGAGTTCGCCTTCGAGTACCACGACGACGAGGCGTTCCGCTGCATCCAGACGCTCACCCCCGAGACCTTCACCCTGCAGCAGTTCTCCGACTGCATGGGCGACCAGGCGGTGGGCGCCGTGCGCGCCTCGCTGGGGATCGCCAGCAACGAGGCCGATGTCGACCGCCTGATCGCGGTGCTGGAGACCTTCCGCGACGCCCGCCACCCCGTGATGACCCCCCAGCAGGCGGCCGAGCTGGCCACGATCGACTGACCCGGTCCTCGCCACGGACGCGGTGTCCCCGCCGCGTCCGCCGACCCTCTCCCCGACCGCGGGAGAGGGTCGTTTCGTGCCTGAAAGACCTCCCCTCCTCCCTGCCTGGGACACGTCCGCCTCACTTTTGCGACCCGGGTGTCCCAGTTCCGGGGCGAAGCTGTCCCCGCGGCGCCGCACTGCGGTCCCATGAAAACGTTTACCATGGAACGAGATGCGCCGTCCGCAGCCTTCCCGCGCCGGCTCCGGCACCGCGGTTGCCTTCCCGCCGGCCGTCCGCGCGACGCTAGAGCCGCGGGCCTGACCCAGCGAATCCGCCGGCTGTCGGCGGTGACGGCATAGATCCGAGGAGAACAGAACCATGGTCCACTTCCCGAACGCCCTGTACCGGGGCGTCCGCATCGTGGGGGCGGGCGCCTACGTCCCCACGCGCGTGGTCGACAACCGGCGCATCGCCGAGGCGATCCCCGGCTGGAGCCCCGAGCGCATCGAAGAGAAGACCAGCATCCGCGAGCGCCGCTGGCTGTGGGAGGTGGACGCCGAGGCCGGAGTGGCCGTGGCGCCGCCGCTCACCGCGGGCGAGCCGGCGTCGAACACCGACATGTGCGAGGTGGCGCTCAGGAAGGCGCTCGAGGTGGCGGGGCTGCCGGCGGCGGAGCTCGACGCCGTGTTCCTGGTGACCTGCACCCCGGACCGGCTGAACTTCAACCACGACGCCATGGAGGTGCACCGGCGCCTGGGGTGCCGCCCCGACGCCTACGCGCTGGTGATCGACGACGGGTGCGGCGGCACGCCGTACATGCTCGACATGGCGTACCGGATGATCCGGAGCGGCGCCCTGCGCACGGTGGCGGTGATCGGCTCCACGCTCACCTCGCCGCAGCTCGACCGCGAGGTGCACACCGGCTGGGTCGACCCCGGCGGCGGCCGCAACCCAGTGAGCGCGTTCCTGTCGATGTACCTGTTCGGCGACGGGGCGGGCGCGGTGGTGGTGCGCGGCGACGGGATGGCCGGCGAGGGGATCGTGGCCTCCACCTCCGGGAACGACTACGCCGAGCTGGTGCTGCGCCGCGCCGGCGGCGCCATGCGGCCGGTGCACCGGGGCCTGCCCAACCCGGCCGAGAACACCTTCGTGGTGGACGGCCAGCTGGTGGCCGAGAGCTACGGCGTGTTCATGCAGAAGACGATCGACGCGCTCCTGGCCGAGCGGCCGGAGCTGGCGGGCGAGGTGAAGCGCTACTACTTCCACCAGCCCAACAAGCGGCTGATGGACCGCTTCGTCGCCTCGGCGGGGCTGGACCCGGCGCGCGTGGCCTACAACGTGGACCGCTACGGCAACACCTCGGCGGCGGGGATGTTCATCCTGCTGGCCGAAGACCTGGAGGCGGGCACCGTGCGCCTGGGGAGCGGCGACCTGGTGATGATCGCCGCCGTCGGCGCCAACGTCCACTACGGCGGCCAGCTCGTGCGCCTGTGAGCAGGTTCGGCATCGGCGAAGAAAGCCCCTCTCCCGGCGGACCGGGAGAGGGGCTTCTGCGCGCTCATGGTTCTCAACGCGAGGTGTTTCATAGGGGCGAGCCTGCGAGTCCGAGCACGGGCGGCATCAGCGCAACAGGCCGCCTGCCGCGCGCGAGCCCGGCATTCCGACGGTCGAGGCAGGCCTCGCCCCTACGGGAGCGGTGTTTCGTACCTCGTACTCCGTACCCCGTACTTCCGTACTCTCGTACTTCCGCACTCACGCACTCCCCAGGTTCCGCCGCAGCAACGCCTCGGGGTCCGGGTCGCGGCCCATGAACTCGCGGAAGAGCTCGTCGGGGTCGGTGTCGTCGCCGCGCGAGAGGACGCTGTCCACGAAGGCGCGGCCCGCCTCGCGGCTGAAGAGGCCCTCGCGCTCGAAGCGGGTGAAGGCGTCGGCCTCCAGCACCTCGGACCACAGGTAGCTGTAGTAGCCGGCCGCGTAGCCCCCCGCGAAGATGTGCGAGAAGCCGGTGATGAAGTGGTCGTCGGCGAACTCGGGGCGGTGCTGGAAGCGGCCCAGCACCCGCTTGGCCCGCTCCACCGGGTCCTCGCCCGAGGCCGGGTCGTACTCCACGTGCAGGTCCAGGTCCACCGTGCCGAAGGAGAGCTGCCGCATCTGGTGGTGCGCCGCCATGAAGGTGCGCGCCGCCATCATCTTGCGGTACAGCTCCTCCGGGATCGGCTCGCCCGTCTCCCAGTGGCGCGCGAACAGGTCCAGCGCCTCGCGCTCCCAGGTCCAGTTCTCCATGATCTGCGACGGCAGCTCCACCCAGTCGGGGGGGACGTGCGTTCCCCCCAGCGAGGGCACCTCCACGCGCGAGAGCAGGTGGTGCAGCAGGTGCCCGAACTCGTGGAACACCGTCTCCACCTCGCGGTGGGTGAGCAGCGCCGGCCGGCCCCCCTCGGGCGGCGACACGTTCCCCGCGATCAGCGCCACGGCGGGGACGCGCCCGCCCCCGGCGCCGCCCGGGCGGCCCACCACCAGGCCGTTCATCCACGCGCCGGCCCGCTTGGACTCGCGCGGGAACCAGTCCATGTAGAACGTGCCCAGCACCTCGCCGTCTTCGCCGAGCGCCCGGTAGGCGGCGACCTGCGGGTGCCAGACGGGGAGCTCCGGCGCCTCGCGCACCTCCACCCCGAAGAGGCGGCGCACGATCTCGAAGAGCCCCGCCAGCACCCGGTCGAGCGGGAAGTACGGCCGGAGCGCCTCGGCGTCCAGGTCGTAGCGCGCCAGCCGCATCTTCTCGGTGGCCCAGGACAGGTCCCACGCCTCCAGCCGCTCCAGCCCCAGCTCGCCCTGCGCGAAGGCCTCCAGCGCCGCTCTCTCTCGCTCCCAGTGCGGCCGCGTGCGCCCGGCCAGGTCGCGCTCGAACTCCACGGCGCGCCGGCCCGTCTTCGCCATCGCCTCCTCGAGGGCGAAGTCGGCCCAGTCGCGGTAGCCCAGCAGGTGCGCCAGCTCGCGGCGGAGCTCCAGCACCCGCCGGATGATCGGGCGGTTGTCGTACGGCGGCTCCGAGCCGCGGTTCATGTAGGCGCGCCACATGGCCTCGCGCAGGTCGCGGCGGTCGGCGTACTGCACGAAGGGGTGCCACGAGGGGTGGTGCAGGGTGAAGCGCCACCCCTCGACCCCTTTGGCCGCGGCGGCCGCACGCGCCTGGGCCCGCGCCGAGGCGGGGAGCCCCGCCAGGTCGGCCTCGTCGGTGAGCACCAGGTCCCAGGCGTTGGTGGCGTCCAGGACGTGGTTGGAGAAGTCGGTGAGGATGCGCGAGAGCTCGACCTTGATGGCCTCCACGCGCTCCTTGCGCGCGGGGTCCAGGTCGGCGCCGGCGCGCAGGAAGCCCCGCACCGTCTTCTCCAGGTGGCGCCTGCGGATGCCGGTGAGCGAGCGCGCCTCGCCGCTGGCGGCGTAGCCCTGCACGGCGCGCCAGAGGCCGGGATTGAGCGGCAGGCGCGCGGCGAACGCGGAGTACTCGGGGAGCACCGTCTCATACGCGGCGCGCAGCTCGGGCGAGCTCATCACCGCCATCAGGTGGCCCACGGGGCGGACCACCTGCCCCAGCCGCTCGCCGATCTCCTCCAGCCGCCAGACGGTGTTCTCGTAGGTGCGCGGCCCGGTGTCGGCGACGAGCGCCTCCACCTCGGCCTCGGCCTCGGCCAGCGCCTGGCGGAAGGCCGGGACCACGTGCTCGACCGCGATCCGGTCGAAGGGAATGGGGAGCTCCCGCGCCAGGAGCGGGTTGGTCATAATCGCTGCTTCGTCGCTCACCGCCACTTTCCGGCCCTTTCTGCTCTGGTTTGGGGAGGCACCGCCCGCAAAGGCCGCTGATAAACCCGAGGCCGGGTCCGGGGTCCGTCCGCGGCCCGCCAGATTCTACGGGCGGTGGCAAGACCGCTGCCAGTCCCGGCCGCGGGGGTCCTCGCCCGCGGGGCCCTCACCCGCCGCCTTGGAGCGGCAACCCTCTCCCGGCTCCCTGCAGTTGCGTGAGGGA
>DASVWD010000043.1 GCA_036389795.1 Longimicrobium sp. | reverse complement strand
CGGACGGCGGGGAGCAGCCTCTTCACTCAGGACGGAGCACAACACACTCAGTCCATCAACCATCCGAACCGCCGTATACGGACCCGTACGTACGGTGGTGGGGGAGGGGGTGCCGGGAGACCGGCCCCCCTATCCCGATCCAGGCATTCCCATCCCCGGCATCGAAGACGTGTCCGGGTCGGAGGCCCCTCGCGCGTTGAATGAGGGAATGGCTCTGTCGGACCGCCCTCTCCGCCGGGGGAACCATGAAGATCCGCATCGTCCTTCTCCTGCTCGCCGCGCTCGCCCTTCTGTCCGTGGACGCCCTGGCGCAGGCCAGCCGCCCCGTCGCCGGGTCGCTTCCCGCGTTCGAGTCCGAGCGCGAGCTGTCGGACTACCTGCGCGAGCTGGTGCGGAAGGCGGAGAAGCGCCGGGCCGAGCAGGCCGCGAAGGCGCAGGCGTCCTGCGCGGGAGCGGTTCCGGCCGTCACCGTCACCCCTGCGGGCCCCACGGACTCCATCGCGCCGCGCCCCGCGGTCGTCCGGGGCCGCGTGACGGATGCGGCACGGAGCCCGTTGAGCACGGTGGTCCTGCGGGTCGACGGCACCAGCTTCGGCACCGTCACGTCGGCGGACGGACGGTATCGCCTCAGCGTGCCGCCGGAGCGCCTGCAGGCCGGCCAGAGCGTACGGCTCACCGCGTCGCGCATCGGGCTCCAGTCGCAGCAGGCCGTGCTCGCGCTCAGCCCGGGCGACTCCGCCGTGGTCGACTTCCGGCTGTGCGCGGCCACCCTCCACCTGGAGTCGGTCGTCGCCACCGCCACGGGCGCCGCCCGCGCGGCCGAGTCCGTCACCAACGTGCAGCACGAGGGGGTGGACGAGGGCGGGATCGTGAAGGTGCACGGCGACCACCTGGTGATGCTGCGCCGCGGGCGCCTCTTCACCGTGGCCATCGACCACGGCCGCCTGCGGCCGGTCTCGGCCGTGGACGCGTTCGGGCCCGACGTCGACGACGCCGATCCCGACGGCACCTGGTACGACGAGCTGCTCGTCTCCGGCAACCAGGTGGTGGTGGTCGGGTACAGCTACGAGCGCGGCGGCACCGAGCTGGGGGTGTTCCGCATCGACCACGGCGGGCGGCTGCGGCACCGCGCCACCTACCACCTGCGCTCCGACGACTACTACTCGTCGCGCAACTACGCCAGCCGGCTGGTGGGAACGAAGCTGGTGTTCTACACGCCGCTGTGGATGCAGCTGAAGGACGGCGACCTGGCCGGGCAGCTCCCGGCCATGCGCCGCTGGCACCGCGGCGCCACCGACGGCGAGTTCCGGCCGATCGTCTCCGCCACGCGCGTCTACCGCCCCGGGCGCGAGCTGGACGCGGACGGCGGCGTGGCGCTGCACACGGTGATGACGTGCGACCTGGCCCGCGCGGAGCTGGAGTGCGAGGGCACGGCGCTGCTGGGCCCCCCGGGCGAGGTCTTCTACGTGTCGCCCACCTCCGTCTACGTGTGGGTGAGCGAGTGGGCCGGGGGCGGGCTGGTGCGCGCTCCGGCGATGGTCTACCGCATCCCGCTCGACGGCTCCAGCCCGCGCGCGCTGGGGGTGGCCGGCAGCCCCGTGGACCAGTTCTCCTTCCTGGAGAGCGCGGACGGCCACCTGAACGTCCTGGTCCGGTCCGGCGCCCGGGGCGACTGGATGTGGAGCGCCGAGCGCGCCCGCGGGAGCGTGGCGCTGCTGCGCGTGCCGCTGGAGCGCTTCGCGGACGGGCGCCGCGCCGCCCCGGCTTCCAGCTACCGGCCCCTGCCGGAGCCGGAGGGCGGCGGCGTGTTCCAGAACCGCTTCGTGGGCGACCACCTGCTGTACGGCAACGGGAGCGGCTGGTCCGATCGTGGCGCCGGGGGCGCGGTGCTGTACGCGGTGCGCTGGGCCGGCGGCGCGGTGGCCGAGCTGCCCCTGCCGCACGGGGTGGACCGCATCGAGGCGATGGGCCGCGACGCGGTGGTGGTGGGTGCCGACGGGCGCGACCTGCACTTCACCGGCATCGACCTGGGCGGGCGCCCCCGCGTGGCGCAGCGCTACGTCAGCCGCGGCGCCTCGCAGGGCGAGCTGCGCAGCCACGGCTTCTTCTACCGCCCCGACGGGCCGGACTCCGGCGTGCTCGGGCTGCCGGTTCGCGGCCCCGGACGCGCGGGATACGAGCACCTCTTCGACGAGTCCGCCTCCATCCTCTTCCTGCGCAACGCGGGCGCGAGCTTCCGGGAGCTCGGCGAACTGGCCGCGCGGCCCGTGGCCTCGGACGACGACGGCTGCGTGGCCTCGTGCGTGGACTGGTACGGGAACTCGCGGCCGCTCTTCCTGCGCGGGCGCATCTTCGCCCTGCTGGGCTACGAGCTCGTGGAGGGCGCCCTCCGCGGCGGCCGCCTCCGCGAGCTGCGGCGCGTCAGCTTCGCGCCGCGCGACATGATGGCCGGCCGCTGACGAGCTCCTGTTCGCTCTCCCAAGGCCGCACGGCCGCTGGACCGCGACGTGCGCGAGATCCTGGAGCGCCTCTACCGCCGCACGGTGGAGCTGCTCGCCGCCAACCGCGAGCCGCTGGCCGCCCTGGCCGTGGCGCTCCTGGAGCGCGAGACCATCGACGGCCCGGAGGCGGTGGAGATCATGGAGGAGGCGGGCCTCTCCCGCGTCTCCGGCCTGCTCCCCGAGGGCGTCGCGGTGGCGACTGCGGCCTGATTCGCATCGGCGGAATCGAAGTCGAAGAGGCCCGGGCGGAGCATCCGTCCGGGCCTCTCTCGCTTCGGCGCTCATCACCGTGGACCGGGATCGCTCCGCGGACTAGTTTGCCTCGCCGCCGCAACGGGCGGATCGATTCCGGGCGCCATCGATCAAGGGGAATCCATGAGCGCGGAGGACGATCTCGAAGACCTCGTCCGCCGACTCGTCGACGCGGAAAACAGGGCGAGCCGGGAAGACGCGGAGGGGATCCTCTCGCCGAGCTTCACGGCGATCACGCGAAGCAGCGGCCAGGAACAGGATCGCGACGGACTGCTGGAGGCCATCGGGAAGGGATCCGACAAGGTGCGGATTCTCGAGGACGGCGTGGAAGCCCGGGTGTCCGGAGACCTTGGCGTGGTGAGGAGCATCGTCACGGTCGCCGGCAGGGACAGGCCGGACGTTCCCCTGGCCAGCTACCGCAACATCCACGTATTCACGAGAGAAGCCGGCGACTGGCGGTGCGTGTCGTGGCAGGTCACCAAGTTGGAGTAACAGGCCCCTTTACCCTCCTGGAACCGATCACCGGTCGAAAAACGACGCCCATGCACCGCTTCGCTCCCGTTCTCCCGCTCGTCGTGCTGGCCGCCTGCGCCGCGCAGCCGCCGTCCGCCCGGGGACCCGCGCCGGACGCCCGCGCCGGCGTGAGCGAGCGCCTCTACTTCGGGCGCGACGTCGAGGGCGCGGGCACCGTCTCGCACGAGGAGTGGGCGGCGTTCGTGCGCGAGGTGGCGGCGCCGCGGCTCCCGGGGATGTCGGCCTGGAACGCGGCCGGCGCCTGGTACGATTCGGCCTCGCGGACGGTGGTGAGCGAGTCCACCTTCGTGGTGGAGGTGGTCCACCACGGCGAGCGGCCGACCCTCGCCTCGCTGGACGAGGTCGCGCGGGAGTACATGCGCCGCTTCCGGCAGCGGGAGGTGCTGCGGACCACGCACGCCGTCCGCCGGCGCACCTACGCGCAGGAGCCGCCGCCGGGCCCGCCGCCCCAGCCGCGGCCGCCCTCCGCGCCCGGTCCGCGGGTCGAGTTCCTCACCCCGCCGGGCGACTGGCCGTACCCGTTCTCGCCGGCGGTGCGGGTGGGCGACCTGATCTTCGTCTCGGGGCAGATCGGCTCGCGCACGGAGGGCGGCCGCGTCGTGCTGGTCCCCGGGGGGATCGAGGCGGAGACGCGGCAGACGCTGGACAACGTCCGCGAGGTCCTGGAGCGCGCCGGCTCGTCGCTGGACCGCGTGGTCAAGTGCACGGTGATGATGGCCGACATGGCCGAGTGGCCGCGGATGAACGCCGTCTACGCCGCCTACTTCCCCGGCCCCAAACCCGCCCGTAGCGCGTTCGGCGCCACCGGCCTGGCGCTCGGCGCGCGCGTCGAGATCGAGTGCATCGCCGCCGCGGGCCGCGGCTGACGACGAGGTGCGATCATGCCTTCGATCCGACCCACCGTGCTCCTGTCCGCCGCGCTGCTCGCCCTCTCCCTGCTCGCGGCCGCGGCCGGGCCAGGCGGCGGGCGCGCGACGGACGCGCCGCCGAGGCTGGAGCAGGACTCCGTCATCCGGCGCATCCGCGCGGCGTACGCGCGCACGAACGCCGGACTGCCGCGGTGCGAGCGCCGCCGCCGGGAGTTGATGGACCAGTCGACCGAGGGCGGCCGGCTGGACGCCTACGTGTGCCGGGGAGAGGTGGTGAAGCTGGTGGCGGTCCTCTACGGCGAGACCGGCCGGGCCACCGAGGAGTTCTACCTGGCCGGCGGCCGCCCGTACTTCGTCTACCGGGTCTCGCTGCGCTACGAGCGGCCCTTCGGGAAGGTGGCGTCCACCGGGGAAGATCGCTTCTATTTCCAGGCCGGGCGGCTCGTCCGCTGGCTCCGCGGCCGCCGCACCGTGCCGCCCGCAAGCCCGGAGGCTCGCGAGGAGGAGCGCGAGGTCCTCGCCCGCGCCGCCGAGCTCCTCGCCCGGGCAGGCGGCGAGTCTTCCCGGTAGCCCTCCCGTCGTCGTCCGTCCGAGCCGGAATGCTTGTCTCTCTCCGGAAGATTGTCTAAAATGGCCTGAAGGGACGGGCGCCGCCCCGCCCTTCCCTTCCCTGGCCGCGCGGACGGACCCTTCCGTGCGGTCGCCGCCGGATCGGAGCTCCAACCGCAGACGGAGGGAGAATGACGATGATCCGCGCACGCACCCTGCCCCTCGCGGGCCTCCTCGTGGCGCTCGCCGCAGTCCCCGCCGCCGCCCAGCAGGGCGAGATGGTCCCCCGGGAGCTGGTGATGACCCTGCTCGGGAGCTCGGGATCGAGCAGCGGACCGCAGTTGCTGGTGGGACGGCTCCCCGCGGACTTCCCGGCCGCGCTGGCGCCCGCCGATGCGCGGGTGGTGGGGAGCCTGGTCCGCCGCACCGAGCAGACGGTCGTGTTCGCCCTTCCCCAGCCGCGCCCCGAGGCCGCCGCCGCGTACCGGCGCACCGTGGAGGGCGCCGGGTGGACGAGCCCGCCGTCGGCCGGGATGGTCGAGCGGCAGGGGTTCCTCGCGCCGTCCATGGGCACGGCGGGACCGCCGGCCGTCTTCTGCCAGGGCGAACGGGTGCTCCACTTCAGCACGCTCCCACGCGAGGGCGGCGGGAGCTATCTCAGGCTCGACCTCAACTCCACCAGCGAGTACTCCCCCTGCAGCCGCGAGGCGGCGCAGCACATGGAAAGCTTCCAGCGCGAGTTCCCGATCCCGGCGCTCCATGCGCCCGAGAACGTGGAGTTCAGCGGGGGCAGCATGAGCTCGGGCGGCCCCGACTTCCGCGAGGTGGGCGTCCGGCTGACCACGCCGATGGCGCCCGCGGAGCTGGCGGCCCACTACGCCGCGCAGCTCCGGCAGGCCGGGTGGACGCCGTCCGGTAACGGCGCGGGCGAGGGGGTCGCGCTGCAGACTTTCCTGCGCCGCGACGCGTCCGGGCAGGGGTGGCACGCCGTGCTGTCGGCCATCGCGCTCCCCGGCTCGGACAGGCGCGACCTGAGCCTCCGCGTCTCCCGCGTCCCGAACACCGGCTCCTGAGAGCGCGCGGGGCGCCGGGCTCCCGCGGCCTGGCGCCCCGTCTCCATCATCCCGCGATCTCCACGCGCATCCGGTCTTCCCGGCCGCGATCCTCCGCAGGGCACAAGCTCGCGCCGGCATGGGTTTGGCGTGCACCGGACCGCCGCGAACGGTCGATTCCCGGCCTGGACGCGGAGGTGGCGCCATGCGATTCCCGATCGCTTCCCTGTGCCTGGCGGGCGCGGCGCTGGCCGCCTGCGAGGGCTCGCCGTCGGAGCCCGACCTGGAGCCCGCGTACGTGCTGGTCTCCGTCGACGGCCGCCCGCTCCCCGCCACCACCGACAGCTCCACCCTGTCCCCGAGCGGCACCATCCATTTCCGCATCGTCGCGCGCACGCTGGAGCTCCTCTCCTCCGACAGCGCGCAGTACACCCAGGTGGAAGACGCCGTGCAGGCCGGGCGGCAGATCCGGTACGACTGCTGGACGAAGCGGATCGCCTACCGCCGCGAGGGGCCGCGCCTGGTCCTCACCATCGATCCCAACGACCCCGGCACGCCGCCGTCGCTGGCGCAGCCCCTCATCATCGAGACGCTGGAGGTCGGGCGCGGCCGCCTGGTCCACCAGCTCACCGGGCCGCCGAGCCGGGTGAACCCGTCCGGGCTCTCCCTGCGCCTGGAGTACGCCGCGGCAGACCCGCCCGCCCAGAGGTGCGTCGGCGCGCCGGCCTCCACCCGGGCCCGCTGACGGAGACGGCGGCCGGCCATTGCGGAGCGGCCGCGCGCGGGCTATGTGGTGGCGGCCCCAGCACGCTCCCCTTCCCTCTTGCCTGGCGCGACCGTGGCGGGACGGCCCTACATCCTCGCCGAGACCACCTGGAAGACGGTCTCCGGCACCCGGTACGACGTGGCGGTGCTCCCCTGGGGAGCCACCGAGGCGCACAACTACCACCTCCCGTACGCCACCGACGTCGTCGAGGCCGCCCTCGTGGCCGCGGAGGCCGCGCGGCTCGCCTGGGAGGCCGGGGCGAAGGTGGTGGTGCTGCCGGCGGTGCCGTTCGGGGTGCAGACGGGGCAGCTCGACATCCCCTTCTGCCTGAACCTGAACCCCTCCACGCAGGCCGCCGTCCTGGCCGACCTCTGCCGCGCGCTCGCCGGGCAGGGCGTGCGCCGCCTGGTGATCCTGAACGGCCACGGCGGCAACGACTTCCGCGCGATGATCCGCGAGCTGCAGCCGCAGGCCGGGCTCTTCCTGTGCACCCTCGACTGGTGGAGCTGCCTGGACGCGCGCGCCTTCTTCGCCGAGCCGGGCGACCACGCGGGCGAGCTGGAGACGAGCGTGATGCTGCACCTGGCGCCCGAGCTGGTGCTCCCGCTGGAGGAGGCCGGCCCGGGGCGGGCGCGCCGCTTCCGCGTGGCCGGCCTGCGCGAGGGGTGGGCCTGGGCGCCGCGCCGCTGGACGCAGGTCACCGGCGACACCGGCGTCGGCGACCCGCGCGCGGCCACCGCCGAGAAGGGCGCCGCGTTCGTCCGCGCCGTCGCCGAGCGCATCGCGGGCTTCCTGGTGGAGCTCGCCGCGGCGGACCCCGACGACCTGTACGCCTGAGCAAGTGCGAAGTGCGAAGTGCTGAGTGCTAAGTGCGAAGTCCTGGGCACTCAGCACGTAGCACTCAGGACTCGACAATCGAGCACAGACCAAAGCCCTGAAGACACCCGTGCAGCGGCAGATCGTGGGCTTTCGGCAGGACGGCGAGGGGCACTGGGTGGCGGAGCTGGAGTGCGGCCACACCCAGCACGTGCGCCACGCGCCCCCCTGGCAGGTGCGCCCGTGGACGCAGACCCCCGAGGGCCGCGCCGGCCGCCTGGGCACCCCCCTGGAGTGCCGCGCCTGCGACGAGGAAGGTGCCCGCGATCCCGGTCCACCAAGTCGCTCTGGAGGTTGAAAAACATCAGGACTCACGCAGAGCAGCAGAGTCAGCGGAGAACGACGACCTTCTCTGCTGACTCTGCTGCTTTGCGTGAGACATCTGCATTCACTCGAGTGGAGGATGACGAAGCGCCCGGACCGTGATCGTGCGGCCCGGGCGCTGTCTCGTGGGCGACGCCGGCTACCTGGGCGGGAGCGTCACGTCCACGCGGACGCTGTCGGGCGGGAGGAGGCCGAAGCGCACCGGCCCGGCGCTCACCGACACGTCGCCCGCCACGATCCCCGGGGGCGGCGAGGCGATGACCCGCACGCACCCCTGCGCCACGTCGAGGAAGACGCTGGCCTCGCCGCGGTACTTCCCGTCCGCGTCCGCCGTCACCAGGTCGCCGGGGAGGTCCAGGTACGTCGCCTCCGAGGCGGGGCAGTTCCCGAACCGGTCGCCGATCACGAGGACGCGGGCGCCGGCGGAGGGCGCGCCGTCGGGGCCGGTCACCGTGCCGTAGACCACGGCCTGGTGCGTGGGGCGGGCCTCCCCCGGCGGCTCCGGCTCGACGATGGTGCAGCCGGCCAGGAGCGCCAGGACGGCCGCCGCCGGCGCGAGTCGAAAGCGGGTGGTCTTCATCTCGTCGGCTTCGTGTGGCGGTTCATCGGCTCGCGCATCCAGAACGAGCGAAGCGCCCGGTCCGCTACAGTCGCGAACCGGGCGCTTCGAGTTGCCCCCCCAGGGCTCGAACCTGGACTTTTCTGATCCAGAGTCAGACGTGTTGCCAATTACACCAGGGGGCAGAGAGCGCCTGCTCCAGGACTCGAACCTGGGACCCTCTGATTAACAGTCAGATGCTCTAACCAACTGAGCTAAGCAGGCTTGTACAGAGCGGGCAACCGGGCTCGAACCGGCGACCTCAACCTTGGCAAGGTTGCGCTCTACCAACTGAGCTATGCCCGCGCGCCGCGGATGCCGCTCCGGCGGAGTCGCTATCCCATTGCGGACGGGCAATTTAAGGGATTCCTCCCGAAAGTTCAAGCCCCCGCGGAGGAGGCGTTGCAGGGCGGCTCAAGCCGCGGCGACAACCGCAGGAAGCCTCGCAAACCCCGCGAGGCTGTGGGCGCTGCCTTCCGCTCCTCTCGGCCAGGACCGGCGCGAAGCTCGGCGGGGGGCTGGGAACCCGCACCGAAGGCTCATCCCGCACCGGAGGAGCCCGCGAAGGCGGGCTTTTCGCAGTTGTAGCCGCGGATTCATCCGCCCCCGTCCCCCGGATCCGTGGTTGCGCGATCCCGTCACCTCCTGTAAGGTGCAGGCGATCGCGGAGCGGGCCGGGCGGCCCGCCGCGGACGGATCTCCATCGACATCCAGGCAAGGAGAGGCAGATATGTCGCACGGGCACGCGGCGGACTTCGAAGAGGCGCGCGAGAACCGCAAGACCATCTTCATGGGCCTCGGCGCCGCGCTGGTGTGGCTGCTGATCGTGGGCGGCATCGCGCACTTCCTGGCCCGCTCGATGAGCGGCGGCGAGGAGGGCCACGACCCCGCCGCCGCGCCCGCCGCGGCCACGCAGCCCCACTGATCCGCCCGGCCGCGTAGCAGCCCGGGCCCGGAAGCCGGGTCCGGGCTGTTCATCGTCCGTCTCATCCTATATCCTTCATCCCGGGCCGGACGCGCGCCTCTCCACCTCTTCGCTCCGGACCCGCTTTCCTCCCCGTCGGCTCGGCCCTGCCCCGAGACTCCGGCACCGCCTCCCGCCGGACCTCACGACTTCCCCCCCACCGGAGACACCGCCCCATGAAAGCGACCCAGATCCCCGCGCACGAGAAGGCGTTCCGCACCACCGGCAACGCGGGCGGGCGGCCGTACGTCCTCACCCCGGCGGAGGTGGAGATCCCCGGGACCACCGAGACCTTCGAGGTGGTGGCGTGCACCCGCAAGGACGGGGTGGACAGCTACTTCTTCAAGCAGGAGCAGGTCAAGAAGCGGATCGTCGTCCACTACACCGAGGGCTTCCTGCAGGGCGACATCGCCACGCTCAGCAGCAAGGACCTCCACGTCTCCGTCCCGTTCGTGGTGGCGCGCGACGGCACCATCTACCGGCTGTTCTCGTCGAAGCAGTGGTCCTTCCACCTGGGGAAGGGCGCGGCGGGCGGCAACGAGCCGATGAGCAAGAGCAGCGTCGCCATCGAGCTCTCCAACGTGGGGCACCTGGTGCAGGACGGGAACAACCTGCGCGAGCCCTCCGGCACCGTCTACTGCTCGCTCGACGAGAAGCAGTTCTACAAGAAGCTGGCGCAGCCGTACCGCGGCTTCTCCTTCTACGCCACCTTCACCGACGAGCAGTACCAGAGCCTGATCACCCTGCTGCGCTACCTCTCGGCCACCTTCGACATCCCGAAGCAGTTCATCGACGAGCCGCGGCGGTTCGAGACCATCGACAACATCGCCGCCTTCGCCGGGATCACCACGCACGTGAACTACCGCAAGACCGGCAAGCGCGACATCGGCCCCGCCTTCGACTGGGCGCGGGTGATCGCCGGGGTGAGCACCATCCCCGTCACCGGCATCGTGACCCCCGGCGGCGCGCCGGTCGGCTGACCCGGATCGACGCGCGGGCGGGGCCGCTTGCCGGCTCCCCCGCCACCGCCTAGCTTCGGGCGCACGAGGGCCCGGACTCTGGACGCCAGGGTCCGGGCCTTCGTCCGTCCATCGAACCGCTCCCGATCGCGCCGCCGCCCCGATGTTCTACGACCTGCTCCGCCCCTTCCTCTTCACCCTCCCGGCGGAGACGGCGCACCACCTGGGGAGCGGGCTCCTGGACCTGTCGCTCGCCCCCCCGCCCGCCCGCGCGCTGGTCCGCTCGGCGCTGGCGGTGGACGACCCGGCGCTCGCGGTGGAGCGCTTCGGCGTCCGCTTCCCCAACCCGGTGGGGCTCGCCGCCGGCTTCGACAAGTCGGGCGAGGCGTTCAACGCGCTGGGCGCGCTCGGCTTCGGCCACGTGGAGATCGGCACCGTCACCGCGCTGGCGCAGCCGGGCAACCCGCGCCCGCGCCTCTTCCGCCTCCCCGCCGACCGCGCGCTGCTCAACCGCATGGGCTTCAACAACCCCGGCGCCGAGGCCGTCGCCCGGCGGCTCGGCCGCGGCCGCATCGAGCCCGTGCTGGGGATCAACCTGGGGAAGAGCAAGGCCACGCCGCTGGAAGACGCCGCGGGCGACTACCTGCGCTCGCTCGAGTTGCTGGAGCCGTTCGCGCGCTACCTGGTGGTCAACGTCAGCTCGCCCAACACGCCCGGGCTGCGCACGCTGCAGGACGCCGGGCCGCTACGCGACCTCCTGCGCGCCCTGCACGCCCGCGCCGCCGAGCTGGCCTGGCAGCGGGGAGACCGGGCGCGGCCGATCCTGCTCAAGATCGCGCCCGACCTCGGCGACGCGCAGGTGGAGGAGGCCGTCGGGATCGCGCGGGCGGAGGGGATCGCGGGGATCATCGCCACCAACACCACCGTCTCGCGCGAGGGGCTCAGGACGCCGCGCGCGCGGGTGGAGGCGCTCGGCGCGGGGGGGATCAGCGGGGCGCCGCTCCGGGCGCGGGCGCGCGAGGTGGCCTCGCTCGTCTGGCGGCAGACGCGGGGAGAGCTGCCGGTCGTCGGCGTCGGGGGGATCTTCACGGCCGACGACGCGTGGGAGATGGTGCGCGCGGGGGCGTCGCTGGTGCAGCTCTACACGGGCTTCATCTACCGCGGGCCGGGGGTGGCGCGCGAGATCTGCCGGGGGCTGCTCGGCCGCCTCCGCCGCGAGGGCTTCCCCACCCTGGACGCCGCCGTGGGGTCGGCGCACCGCTGATGCGCCGCACCGCCCGCTTCCTGCGCGCCTTCCTGCGCGGCGGCGCCCACCCCGGCGTCCGCGCCCTGGACGTCGCCTTCGAGGTGGACGGCGAGCCGCGCGAGGCGCTCCTCTACCTCCCGCCCGAGCGCGGCCCCGCGCCCGCGTGGGTGGTGATGCCGGGGATCACCGTGCACGGCCGCCACCACCCGGCGATGACCCGCTTCGCCCGGAGCCTGGCCGCCTCGGGGGCGGTGGTGCTGGCGCCCGAGGTCCCCGCCTGGAGCGCGCTGCGGGTGGACTCGGCGGCGGCGCGCCGGACGCTCTCGGCCGCGATCCTCCACCTGGACGGGCGCCCCGAGGTGCTCGGGGGCCACGTGGGCGCCATCGGCTTCTCCTTCGGGGCCACGCAGACGGTGATCGCCGCGGCGGACCCGGCGCTGCACGGGCACCTGCGCGCCGTGCTGGGCTTCGGCGGCTACTGCGACCTGGGGGCGGCGCTGCGCTGCAACTTCACCGGCGAGCACGAGTGGCGGGGGGTGCGCTACGCGCTGGAGCCCGACCCGTACGGCCGCTGGGTGGTGGTGGGCAACTTCGCCACCGCGGTGCCGGGGATGGAGCACATGGGGGCGCTGGCGCGCGCGGCGCTCACCCTGGCGGTCGAGGCGGGGCACTTCGGCGCCTGGGCGTGGGACCCCGTCTACGACGCCCGCAAGGCCGAGCTGCGTAGCGAGCTCTCGCCCGGGGAGCGGCGGATCTGGGACGTGGTGGCCGGGCCGGCCGGGGCCCCGGTGGACGCCGGCGCCGCGCGCGAGCTGGCCGACGCCTTCGCCGCCGCCGCGCTGGCGTGCGACCCGGGGCTGGACCCGCGCCCCCACCTGCCGAACCTCCACGGGAGGCTCCTGCTCACCCACGGCCGGCAGGACCGCCTGATCCCCTTCACTGAGACGCTGCGGCTGACCGCCATGATGCCGCCGCACGTGGACGTCTCGACCACCATCACGGGCCTCTTCGCCCACTCCGCCGGCGCCTGGCTGCACCCCGCCCAGTGGGCCCGCGAGACCGGCCGCTTCGTGGGCCTGCTGAACCGCGCGCTGAACGCGGTGTGAGCGCAGATCGCGAGTGCCGGATCGCGGGCCAAAGCCCCCTCGCTGGAACCACGGAAGCCTCGCAGACCACGCGAACGCGCAACCGACAGCGGAGCCCGCTGCTTTGCGGAGCGGGGTGTGCCACGCGCGCGACAAAAGCGCCGGGGTGATACCATTTCGCAGGGAATCGTTCGGGTATCAGCCCTGAAAAGGTCTCACACAGAGGGCACAGAGAACACAGAGGAACAGCGGAAGAGATTGAAGTTCTCTCCGTGTCCTCCGTGTCCTCTGTGTGATGCCAATCT
>DASVWD010000042.1 GCA_036389795.1 Longimicrobium sp. | reverse complement strand
GAGACGCCGAGCCTCCTCCCGGTCACCCGTGGGGAAAGGGGCGTCGTGCTCCTGAGACACACCTCTCGCCCGACGGCCCTCTCCGACAGCGACCGCAAAGCCGCACGGCGAATGTCCCGAGCTTCGTGAATAACCGAGGGTGATACCGGATCGGGCAGCAGGTCGCCCGTCTTCATTCCCCTTGACATTCTAGGGGATAAAAATTTAGCTTGCCTAGAGATTCTAGGGGAAAGGAGAACGGAGCATGGCGGCCGACCTGCTGCAGGGCACGCTGGACGTGCTGATCCTGAAGACGCTGAGCTGGGGCCCGATGCACGGCTACGCGGTGGCGCAGTGGATCCAGGACGCCACCGACGACGAGCTGCGCGTGGAGGAGGGCTCGCTCTACCCGGCGCTGCACCGGATGGAGCGGCGCGGGTGGATCGAGGCGGAGTGGGGCGTCTCCGACAACGGGCGGCGGGCGAAGTACTACCGCCTCACGCCGGCCGGGCGCGCGCAGCTCGCCGAGCGCACCGCGTCGTGGGACGCCTTCGCCGCGGCGGTGGCCAAGGTGCTCCGGGCCGAGCCGCGGAGCGCCTGAGATGCCCGCCGACCGCCCGTACCGCGCGGGGCGCAGGCACCTGCTCGTCACCGGGCGCGACGTGGACGCCGAGGTGGACGAGGAGCTGCGCTTCCACCTGGAGATGCGCGCGGCGGAGTACGCGGCCGCCGGCGCCCCCCCGGAGCAGGCGCGCGGCCGGGCGCTGTCCCGCTTCGGCGACCTGGAGCGGGTGCGCCGGGCGTGCCTGGCCATCGGCCGCCGGGTGGAGAAGCTCGAGCGGCGGCGGCGGTGGCTGGACGACCTGGCGCAGGACCTCCGCTACGCGGCGCGGCAGTTCCTCCGCTCGCCGGCGTTCACGGCCACGGCGGTGCTGAGCCTGGCGGCGGGGATCGGGGCGAACGCGGCGGTCTTCGGCGTGGTGCACGCGGTGGTGCTGCGGCCGCCGCCGTACCCCGCGCCGGAGCGGCTGGTGCGGGTGCACGAAACCTGGCGGGGGAGCGACGGCAAGGTGGCGCCGGGGCTCTTCGCCGACCTCCGGCGCGGGACGCGCTCCTTCGCGGCGCTGGCGGCGTACGACGGCGCCGGCTTCAACCTGGCCGGGGGCGCCGGGGCCGAGCGGGTGCCCGGGGCGCGCGTCTCGGCGGAGTACTTCCGCGTGCCGGGGCTGCCCCCGCTCGCCGGCCGCTACTTCCTCCCCGACGAGGAGCGGCCCGGCCGGGGGCGCGTCGCCGTCCTGGGCGAGGCGCTCTGGCGGCGCCGCTTCGGCGGCGACCCGCGCGTGGTGGGCTCGGCCGTGCGGCTGAACGGCGAGCCGCACACGGTGGTGGGGGTGGCTCCCGCGGAGGCGTCGCTCGGCCCGGCCACGCCCGCGCAGCTGTGGGTGCCGCTCACGGTGGACGCCGCGTTCCTGGGGGAGTACGACGGGCACTCGCTCACCGTGGTCGGGCGCCTGCGCGAGGGGGCGAGCCCGGAGTGGGCGCGCGCCGAACTGGCGGCCGTCGCGCGCGCGGCCGCCGCCCGGCACCCGGCGGACCTGGCGGAGCGCGGGGTGCGCGCCGGGGCGCTGGGCGAGGAGCTGGTGCGCGACGTCCGCCCGAAGCTGCTGGTGCTGTGGGGCGCGGCGGCGGCCGTGCTGCTGCTGGTGTGCGCCAACGTGGCCGGGCTGCTGCTGGCGCGCTCGGCGGCGCGCCGGCACGAGATCGCCGTCCGCGCGGCGCTGGGAGCCGGGACAGGGCGGATGGTGCGCCAGCTCCTGGCCGAGGGGATGCTGCTGGCCGCGGCGGGGGGCGCCGCCGCGCTCGCGGTGGCGTGGGCCGGGGTGCGGCTGCTGGTGCGGCTGGCTCCGGACGGCCTCCCCTTCCTGGAGCGGGCGGGGCTGGACGCGCGGGTGCTGGCGTACGCGGCCGGGCTGACGCTGGCAGCGGGCGCGCTCTGCGGGCTGATCCCCGCCGCGGCCGCGGCGCGGCTCGACGTGGAGGGCGCGCTCCGCTCCGCCGGCTCGGGCCGCGGGCGGCGGACGGCGGCGGGGACGGGCCGGGCGCTCGCGGCGGCGCAGGTGGCGGCCGCGCTCGTCCTCCTGGCGGCCACCGGGCTGCTGGCGCGCAGCGGGATCGCCCTGGCGCGGGTGGAGCCGGGGTTCGAGCCGCGCGGCGTGCTGGCCATGAGCCTCACCCTGCCGCGCGACGCCCGCCGCGCGCCGGAGCGGGCGGCGGCCACCTTCTCGGCGGCGGTGGAGCGGGTGCGCGCCCTTCCCGGCGTGGAGGCGGCGGGCGCGGTGAGCGACCTCCCCCTGGGCGGCGCCAGCACGGACGTGGGGCTGCGGGTGGAGGGCCGCCCCATGCCCGCGGGGACGCCGCCGTCCGCGCACCTGCGGCTGGTGACCCCCGGCTACTTCACGGCCATGCGCATCCCCCTGCTGCGGGGCCGCGCGCCGGCCGCGGGGGACGGACCGGGCTCGCCGCCGGTCGTCTTGGTAAACCGCGCGCTGGCGAAGAAGCTCTGGCCGGGCGAGGACCCGCTGGGGAAGCGCGTCTCCTGCTGCGCGAAGCCGGACCGCCCGGCCTGGCGCGAGGTGGTGGGCGTGGTGGGCGACGTGCGCCACTTCGGCCTGGCGGCGGAGCCCGCGCCGGAGCTGTACGTCCCGCACGCCCAGGCCCCGGCCGGGGCGTGGGTGTGGCTCGACGCCACCATGACGCTGGTCGCCCGCTCGCCCTCCGCTCCGGGCGCGCTGGCGGACGAGGCGCGCGCGGCGGTCGGCGGGCTGGGTCCCGACCTCCCGCTCTTCCAGGTGCGGACGATGGAGGAGGTGGTGGCCGCCTCCACCGCCGCGGTCCGCTTCACCACCCTGCTCTTCGCCGCCTTCGCCGCGCTGGGCGTGGCGCTGGCCGCGTTCGGCGTCTACGGCGTGCTGGCCCTCTCCGTCGCCCAGCGCACGCACGAGTTCGGGGTGCGGCTGGCGCTCGGGGCCCATCCCGCGCGGGTGCGCGCGCTGGTGGTGCGCCAGGGCGCGGCGCTGGCGCTCGTGGGGATCGGCGCCGGGGGGCTGGCGGCGCCCGCGCTCACCGGCCCGCTGCGCCCGCTCCTCTACCACGTGGCGCCGGTCGACGCGCCGACCTACGCCGCCGTCGCCGCGCTCCTGCTGGGCGTGGCCGTGCTGGCCAGCTACCTCCCCGCGCGCCGGGCCACCCGCGTGGACCCCGCCGTCACCCTGCGCTCCGACTGACCTGCCGGGCTCGTCCGCTGCCCGCGGGCGAGCCGCTTCCTTTCCACAGCGGAGGTGTCCGTGACCGTCTTCGACTTCCTCCCGACCCCGGCCCCGGCGTCCCGGACGCCGCGCGCGTGCCTCCGGGCCGCCCGCCTCCTGGTGCTGGCCCTGGCCGCCGCGTGCGCGGGCCCGGACGGGTCCGCGGCGCAGACTTCCGCCGGGACGCGGGTTTCCACCGCGGCGGCGGACCCGATGGCGGCGTGGCGCGAGGCCCAGGCGCACACGAACGCGGGGGAGTGGCCGCGGGCCGCCGCCGCCTGGGCGCGGGTGGCCGAGGCCAACCCGCACGCGGGCGGCGCCTGGTACGAACTGGGCCGGGCGCACTTCAACGCGGGCGACCTGCGCGCGTCGATCGCGCCCTTCGAGCGCGCGGTGGCGCTGGGGGCGATCCGACCCCAGAACGCGGCGCTCAACCTGGCGCGCGCCCACGCGGCGCAGGGCGACCGGGACGCGGCGCTCGGCTGGCTGGAGCGCGCGCTCGCCCTGGGCTGGCGCAGCCGCGAGCAGCTCTGGCGCGACACGCTGCTGGCCCCCCTGCGCGGCGACGCGCGCTTCCGGCGGCTGACCCGCTACGCGGACGTCCCCACCGACCGCGCGCAGGGGTGGGCGCACGACCTGGACCTGCTGGCCGAAGAGGTGGAGCGCATGAACCCCGATCCCTGGCGGAAGACGCCGCGCGAGGCGTTCCTGCGCGAGGTGGCGCGGCTGAAGGCCGACGTCCCCCGGCTCACGGACGCGCAAATGTACGCGCGGGTGATGGCGCTGCTGGGCCTGATCGGCGACGGGCACACGGGGATCCCCCCGCAGGCCGTGCCGGGATGGGGGAACCGCTCGCTGCCGCTGATCTTCCGCATCTTCCCCGACGGTCTCTACGTGGTCGCCACCGCTCCGGCGCACGCGGCGCTGGCGGGGGCGCGGGTGACGGAGGTCGCCGGGCGGCCGGCGGCGGCGGTGCTGGACTCGCTGCGCGCCTTTGGGGGGGAGGACAACGAGCGGGGATGGCTGCGCAAGGTTCCCTGGCTGCTGCGCTACCCGCAGCTCCTGCACGCGGTGGGGCTCGCGCCCGATGCGGAGCGCGTGCGGCTCACGCTGCGCACTCCCGGCGGGGAGGTGAGGACGGTGGAGCTCGCGGTCGAGCCGGTGGATCTGTCGCCGTCGGAGCGGACGATGGGGAGGCCGGGATGGGCGCAGGCGTTCGACCGCGCGCCGGGGCCCGTGCCGCTCTACTTCAAGGACCGGTGGCGCGCCTACTGGTTCGAGCACCTCCCCGCCGAGCGCACGGTCTACTTCCAGTTCAACCTGGTGCGCGACGACTCCGCCGAGACGATCGCCGCCTTCGCCACCCGGCTGGGCCGCTTCCTGAACGAGAACGCGGTGGAGCGGCTGGTGGTGGACCTGCGCTGGAACAATGGGGGAAACACGCTGCTCGTCACGCCGCTGCTGGCGGCGATCATGGGCGCGCCGCGGGTGAACCGGCTCGGCGGCGTGGTGGTGCTGGCGGACCGCTACACCTACTCGGCGGCAATGAACTTCGCCACCTACCTGGAGCGCTTCACCCCGGCGGTGTTCGTCGGCGAGCCCACCTCGTCGGACCCCAACTTCATCGGGGAGGACAACTTCATCTGGCTGCCGTACAGCCGGCTCCCGGTCGGGATCTCCGACCTCTTCTGGCAGAGCTCGTGGCCGACGGACCGCCGGACGTGGATCGCGCCGCAGGTGTACGTCGAGCCCTCGTTCGCCGACTTCGCCGCCAAGCGCGACCCGGTGCTGGAGGCGGCGCTCAGCCTGCCGATCGGCTGAGGTTGCGAAGGCGGCTGATGCCGCCGGAAGGGCCCCTCACCCGGCCGCCTCAGGGCGTCCACCCTCTCCCAACTTCGGGCCCCAACTTCGGGAGAGGGTACTTTACGGAGGTCCGGCGCGGCGTGCTGTTCCCTGTCCTCCTGGCCGTTCGCGTGAGGGATGCGCGCCCGACAGGGCCGGGACGCCGCCGCCACAGGGGTTTCGTGGCGGCGGTGGCCCGGCGCCGTTGGCCTGCGTTGTTTGCAGGCCTACGGCGCGCGCAGCCCGGCCCGGAGCGCAGCGGAGGGACAC
>DASVWD010000041.1 GCA_036389795.1 Longimicrobium sp. | reverse complement strand
TGTGGGGGGGGGGGGGGGGGGGGGGGGCTCCGACCACTTCGTTCGGAGGGGATTCAAGGCAGCCGACGTGCCCCCTGGCGAGCACGGCGGCTAACGCGCGTCCGGAGGCACATTTAGTCATCCTCGTCCCCGGCGCCGGCACGGAGGGTGGACACAGCGCGAGGGCCCAGAATGCGCGACTCCCGGCATTATGCCGGACGCGGGCCGGAGGGGGGTCGCCGGATCCCGTGTCAGCCCGCCCGGCACCGTGTTCGTCTCGGTTCCGCCTGAGGGCACGTCGGTTGCAGAGGATGCGCATCTGGGTTATCATGCAGCTTGTGCAATCTGGATCGCCCCGACGAAAGGGTGCAGGGCCCATGAGAACCAGAGAGTCGGGAACCACGACGGAAACCGGCCGCGGCTTTGGTGCTTCGGGCAGCCGCGGCCGTGATACTACGCCGAGTGCAGATGTTGTTGCATTCGAGGAGGAGACGGGCACGGTGAGAGTCGCCGTAACGAAAAAGCGGCGCCGGCCTCTCCGGGTGTCTGCCGGAACAGCGGCCGATGTGGCCGAGGAATCCAGCATCAACCTCAAGGAGCCATCGGTACGCGCGATCTTCCTCCGCCGTATGCGCAACTGGACGCGGCAGCTGGCATCCAGCGCGCCCTCGTCGGTCCTTGCCGAGGCACTCACCCAGCCGAATGCACGGAGCACGATGGTCCATGTCCTGACCGTCGTCCCTCCATCGGCCGAGGAGAGCGAAGTCCGCAGGCTGCGGGAGCGCGCCCTGGAGCGCGCACTCCTGGTGCGCGAGCAGTTGCGCGAGGCCGCAGGCGGGTTCCGTTCGACCACGTGGGTGGCCGAGCATCTCGAGATTCGCCGTCAATCCGTCGACAAGCGGCGGCGAGAGGGCAAGCTGCTCGCCGTCGAAACGCCCCGGGGGTTCGAGTTTCCAGCGTGCCAGTTTACCGCGGACGGTACCGTGCCGGGTTTGGAAGACGTTCTCGCGGCCATGTCTGCCGGCAGCTTCTGGGAGACGCTGGGCGGGCTGGTCACCCCGGCTCCCGCGCTCGAGGGGCGTACGGTGATTCAGGCGCTCCAGGACGCTCTAAGCGACGAGGAACGGAGGAGGATCGTGGCTGTCGCGAGAGCGTATTCGGACGAATGATCGTGCCGGACGTCTCCGCGAGGCTTTCGATCAGGAAACTCTCAGCCGGCCGAGAGCTCCATCGAGCCCACAACACGGATCGGGACGCGATCTTCTTCGGGCCGGGTGCTGGCAACCCGCCGAAGTACCGGTTCGACGCGCCGGATGGCAGCTACGGAGTCTGCTACCTGGGACTCGGCGAGGAGGCGGCCTTCATCGAGGGTGTGATTCACCGGGCGGTCCCTCGGCGCGTGATCTCGGAGAAGACGCTGGCGAAGCGCGCGATCTCCGTGGTTCACATCCGGCAGGAGATACGCGCCGTACGGCTCTACGGGAAGTACCTGGTGGGAGCGGGCGCCGATGCGGCCGTGGTGCACGGCGACGATTACCCGGGTCTTTCGCAGCCGTGGAGCAAGGCGATTCACGACCACGCCGCCAACGTGGATGGAATCCTCTATACTGCCCGGCACGACGACTCGGTGCTCGCGCTGGCGCTGTTCGAGCGCGCCGCTCACAAGATTACCGCCGGTTCCAAACACCCGCTCTCCGGCTCCGACCTGCGCACGCTGCGACTCATGGAGCGTTACGGCCTGGCGCTGGAGCTGTAAAGCAGCTCCTTCCGCAGCACCCCGTTTCAGCGCGAGGAAGGAACTGGCTCCGAAGAGGAGGGGACGCGGTTGGATCCACCTCCCCTTGCGCATTCCGCCCGTAGCACCGAAGCTCTCCCGCACCCGGCACGAAAGGCCCGATCACCCTCCGCTCCCGATCCACCGAATCCGCATGGACAGCAACGTTCTCGACGCGGCCCGCAGGGCGTTCCCCGGCGCGGCGAACACCGTCACCCTGGGCGCGGTGGTGCACGGGGGCGAGTGCCACCCGGAGCCGATCGTCTCCATCCCGCTCGCCATGATGAACCGGCACGGCCTGATCGCCGGGGCCACGGGGACGGGGAAGACCAAGGCGCTGCAGCTCCTGGCCGAGCAGCTCTCCGCGGCCGGCGTCCCGGTCTTCGTCAGCGACGTGAAGGGCGACCTGTCGGGGCTGGGCGCGGCGGGGGAGGAGAGCGAGCGCGTGGCGACCCGGGCGCGCGAGACGGGCCATGCCTGGCGCGGCGCCGCCTTCCCGGTGGAGTACCTGTCGCTCACCGGGAAGCTGGGGGCGCAGCTGCGCGCCACCGTCTCCGGCTTCGGGCCGATGCTGCTGGCCAAGGTGCTGGGGCTGAACGAGACGCAGACCAGCGTGCTCACCCTGGTCTTCAAGTACTGCGACGACAAGGGGCTGCTCCTGCTGGACTTCGCCGACCTGCGCGCGGTGCTGCAGTACCTGTCGGGCGAGGGGGCGGACGAGCTGGAGGGCTACGGGGGGATGTCGAAGCAGACCGTGGGCGTGCTGCTGCGCGAGATGGTGGAGCTGGAGCAGCAGGGGGCGGAGGACTTCTTCGGCGAGCCGGAGTTCGACCTGGACGACCTGGTCCAGACGGAGCGCGACGGGCGCGGGCTGGTGTCGATCCTGGAGCTGCGGGACGTGCAGGACCGGCCCGCGCTCTTCAGCACCTTCATGCTGTGGATGCTGGCGCGCCTCTACGGCGACCTGCCGGAGGTGGGCGACCTGGACAAGCCGAAGCTGGTGTTCTTCTTCGACGAGGCGCACCTGCTGTTCGAGGGGGCCGGCAAGGCGCTGGTGGAGCAGGTGGAGCAGACGGTGCGGCTGATCCGCTCCAAGGGCGTGGGCGTGTTCTTCATCACCCAGAGCCCCAAGGACGTGCCGCCCGACGTGCTGGGGCAGCTCGGCCACCGCATCCAGTTCGCGCTGCGCGCCTTCACCCCCGACGACGAGCAGGCGCTCCGGGCGGCGGCGCGCACCTTCCCGAAGACGGACTTCTACGACGTGGAGGAGACGCTCACCACGCTGGGGATCGGCGAGGCGCTGGTGAGCACGCTGTCGCAGAACGGGGTGCCGACGCCGCCGTTCGCCACGCGCGTGGTGCCGCCGTCGTCGCGCATGGGGCCGCTCGCGCCCGACGAGCTGGCGCAGCGCCTGGCCGCGTCCGCGCAGGTGCGGAAGTACGCGGAGGACATCGACCGCGAGAGCGCGCGGGAGATGCTCCAGGAGCGCGTGGAGGCCGCGCGCGACGACGAGGAGGAAGCAGACCGCCGCGATGAGCGCCGGGACCGCGACGAGCGCGACGAGCGGGACGACCGTGGGCGCGACCGCGGCCGCGGGCGGCGCGGGGAGGAGAAGGGGATGCTGACGCAGATCCTCCGCTCGCCCGTGGCCCGCTCGGTGGCCACGCAGATCACCCGCGGGGTGATGGGGGCGCTGCTCGGCGGCTCCTCGCGCGGGCGCAGGCGGCGGCGGTACTGAGGTCCGGCGCCCCCGGCGACCCGCGTCGACGACGCTTCGTCCGGGGCGGCGTTCGTTCATAGGCGGGTGAGCCCGCGGCGACAACGGCGAAAAGCCCGCCTGCGCGGGCTCCTTCCGTGCACGGGCGAGCTTCGGCGCGCCCATCACACCTCGAGCGGGCGAGAAGGCCGCGCCCCATTTCCACCCGCGCACCGATGCCCGTGAAGTACGACCCGCAGGAGATCTCGGGCGGCGAGGACGGCTTCCCCTACGCCGAGCTCCCCACGCGCATCTCCGAGAAGTCGCTCAAGGCGTACCACCGCTCCGTGCGGGCGCGCTTCGGCGGGCTGGCGGCCACCTGGGGGTCCGCCCGCAACGCCGAGTGGATGGTGCGCGCCTACTTCGCGGCGAAGCTCGCCGTGGGGGCCGGCGCCATGCTCTCGGTGGCGGGGTCGGGGCGGCGGGGGACGGGGCGGCTGGCGGCGCCGTACCTGGTGGACGACGGGGTGTTCGACGCGGCGCGCGCCCTCCTCCTGCTGCTGCCGGAGCAGCCGTGGGGCGGCGGCGCGCTCCTGGGCCTCCCCCGCGCGCGCATCGCGGCGCTGGCGGCGGACGCGGTGGCCCCGCTCGACCGCGTGCAGTCGGGGTGGGTGTGGAAGGTCCTGGAGCAGGCGCGCCGGCACCAGGAGCACCTGTGGGCGCAGCAGTCCGCCGGCGCGGCCGTGCCCGGGGCCGGCGCTCCCGCCCCGCAGCTGCGCATCGCGGTGATGGCGGCGCGCTTCCTAGCCGAGCTGGCCCAGTGGCACAGCGAGGTGCTGGCCGGGGTGCTCGGGGAGGCGCTGGAGGAGCCGGCCGGCTACGACCTGGGGGTCCTGATCCCGATCGGCACCCCGGGCGCCGTGGACCCGCCGCTGGTGGACGACGACGACCCCCGGCGCCTGGGCGGGCTGATGGGCGAGCTGCCGCACCCGATCTCGCTCGCCGCGCTGCTCGGGGGCGGGCTCGTGGAGGAGCTCCGGCGGCCGTGGGAGGAGAAGGCGGGCGAGGTGGAGCTGGACTGGTCCCTGGTCCTCCCGCTCCCATGAAGTACGACCCGCGGGAGCTCTCGGGGTCGGGGTACGACTTCCCGTACGTGGAGCTGCCGGGGCGGCTGCAGGAGCGCGCGCTGTCGATGCACGCGTGGAACCTGCGCCGGCGCTTCACCGGCCTGGCGCGGGACTGGGGCCCGGAGCGCAACGCGGAGTGGATGGTGCGCTCGTACTGCGCGGCCAAGCTGATGCTGGCGGCCACCGCCGCGCTGTCGGGGGCGCGCGCCGCCCGCCGCGGCCGGCGCGGGCGCCGGGCGGAGCTGACCTACGAGGGGCTGATCGCGGCCGCCCGCGCGCTGCTGGCGGTGGCGCCCGAGCTGGGGTGGGACGACGGCGGGCTGTTCACGCTCTCCCACGAGCGGGCGGTGGGGTGCCTGGTGCGCGTGGTGGGCGGCGTGGACCGCTCGCAGGCGGTGCGGATGCGCGACCTGCTGGACTCGGCGCGCGCGCACCTGGAGCAGGGCACGTCGCGCGAGGCCGCCCGGCGCGCGGCGGAAGAGCGCGGCGGCGCGGCCCGGGTGCGGGTGGACGTGGCGGTGATGGCGGCCCGCTTCCTGTGCGAGCTGGCGCAGTTCCACAGCGAGGTGCTGGCCAACGTGCTGGGGAAGCTGGTGCAGCCGCCGGTGGGCTACGACCTGGGGATCCTGGCCGCCCCGGCCGCGCTGGCCACCCCCGAGGGCGTGCCGGTGGTGGACGACGCCGACGCGCGGCGCATCGGCGCGCTGATGGGCGCCACGGCGATGCCCGAGAGCCTCCTGGTGCTGGCGCGCGAGATCGACCTGGTGGCCGACCACGGCGCCGCGCTGGAGGGCGAGGCGCGGGGCGGGGACGACACCGACTGGGGGCTGATCTTCCCGTTCACGGCGTAGGGGCGGGGCACGCCTCGGGCACGCCTCGACCGGCGGGGCCGGCGTGTGCGCGGGAGCCGAGCGATGTGCCGGTGCAGCCCTCGCACGGACTCGCACGCTCGCCCCTGCGACGACCCCGGCGCTTCTCTCGACCAGACCCGCGTGAGGGATGCGCGCCCGACAGGGCCGGGACGCCGCCGCCACGGGGGTTTCGTGGCGGCGGTGGCCCGGCGCGGTTGGGCAACGTCGTTTGTTGCCCTACCGCGCGCGCAGCCCGGCCCGGAGCGCAGCGGAGGGACACGCCCCAAACGGCAGTGCGAAGTGCGAAGTATCGCTCGATCTCTCCAGCTCCGCAGCCTCCAGCCTTTCCGTCGCCGGACCGTGACCGACTCCGTCCTCCCGGCTCCCACGCACGACGCGCCCCACGCCGGCCGCGCGCTGCACCTCAGGCGCTCGCTGACGGTGCTGCCGCTGGTGTTCGTGATGTACTTCAACATCTCGGGCGGGGCGTTCAGCCTGGAGGGGCTGGTCGCCGAGGTGGGGCCGGGGATGGCGCTGCTGATCATCGTACTGATCCCGCTGGTGTGGGCGCTGCCGGAGACGCTGATCGTGGGCGAGCTGGCCAGCATGCTTCCCGTGGAGGGGGGCTACTACCGCTGGGTGCAGCGCGCCTTCGGGCCGTACGCGGCGTTCCAGAACGGGTGGATGACGTGGGTCTACTCGCTGGTGGACATGGCGATCTACCCCGTTCTCTTCAACCAGTACCTGGCGTTCTTCTTCCCCGGCCTGGGCGGCGCGGCGCGCTGGCTCGTGGCGCTGGCGGTGATCTGGGGCGCGACGGCGGTCAACCTGCGCGGGGCGCTGCGGGTGGGGTGGACCTCGGTGGCCGCCGGGGCGGTGGTGCTGGGCGGCTTCCTGGCGCTCACGCTCGCCGCGCTGCCGAACGCGGGGCGGGTGCCGTGGCGGCCGTTCACCCTGCCCGGGAGCGGCGGCGAGCTGGGGGCGCTGGGGGTGGCGCTCTCGCTGGCGCTCTGGAACTACATCGGGTGGGACAACGCCTCGACGGTGCAGGAGGAGGTGGTGGACGCCTCCCGCAGCTACCCGCGCGCCCTCTTCGTGACGCTGCCGCTGGTGACGCTCGGCTACCTGGCGCCGCTCACCGCCGCGCTCTCGGCGAGCGACTGGAGCACCTGGCGCGAGGGCGGCTGGCCCGACATCGCGCGCCACGCCGCGGCGTGGGGCGGGCCGGCGATCGCGGTGTGGCTGGCGGCGGCGGGGATGGTGAGCGCGCTGGCGCTCTTCAACTCGCTCCTGATGGCCTACTCGCGCATCCCGCTGGTGATGGCGGCCGACGGGCTCCTCCCGCGCCGGCTGGCGGCCACCGACGCGCGGGGGACGCCGCGCGCGGCGGTGCTGGTCTCCGCCGTGTTCTACTCGCTCTTCGCCCTCCTCCCGCTCGGCCAGCTGGTGGTGGCCGACATCCTCCTCTACGCGCTGGCGCTCTTCCTGGAGTTCGCCTCGCTGGTGGCGCTGCGCGCGCGCGAGCCGGGGCTGCGCGGCCCCTTCCGCCTGCCGCTGGGCACGGCCGGCGTGGCGCTCCTGGCCGCGCTGCCGATGGCGGTGCTCGTCTTCGTCGTCGTGCTGGGGCTGCGGGACCCGGAGATGGGGCTCCCGGCGATCGCGGGCGCGCTCGCGGCCGCCGCGCTGGGCCCGCCCCTCTACCTCCTCGCCGACCGGGCGCGCCGGCGCGCCGGGTGACGCCGCCTCCGCCTCGCCTCGCCCCACCGCGCTTCGCCCTCGGGAGAGCGCGCCTCGCCCCACCGCGCTCGCGCGTCTCGGCCGGCGCAGCCGATACTCCGTGCACCTCCCGCGCGATCTCCCGCGCGGGGGCACGCCCGCCGCTCCCGGTCCGCGCGTTTCGGGCACTGTCGTTCAAAAGACTTGCGCCTGGCACGGAAGGTGTAGTATACTTGCCCGCCAGTCGCACCCTTCGGGACGGCACAGGGGGCCCCTGCGGGTCCCGGTCTCCCCCGGCGGCGGCCTGCCAGAATCCGCCCAAAGCAAGCTACCACAAGGCAATACCAGCGTTCTCGCCCCGGAAGCGCGGCGTACGGAAGCCGCGCTTTCCCGCCCCTGGAACGGACGTTTCCAGCCAGGAAGAAGGCCGAGCGCTCGCGGCGACCGCACCATCCTGGGTCGCCCTGCACCGATTCGCACCACTCCGACCCGCCGTGAAGGGCGGGTCCCACCCCGGGGCGGGACGCCCCACCCACACTCTCTTTGAAGCGAGGGACGATGCAGAGGAAGACCGTGCTGGCGCTCGGGGCGCTGGCCCTGGCCGGAACCGTGATCTACGCGGCGTGCGAGAAGGCGCCGGCGGGGCTCAACGCGCCCGAAGCTCTGATGGCGGGGATCGAGCAGGACCTGGAGGGGACGCCGGACCTGGTGGTGCACACCCCCACGCTGTCGAGCTCCTGGGTGGTGCGCGAGGAGGACTTCTTCGAGGGCCAGTGCAGCGTGGAGGAGGGCAACATCCCCACCGGCACGCACAGGTCGCTGCGCTTCTCGGTGCTGATCAACAACGTGGGCGACGCCGACCTGGTGGTGGGCGACCCGCTGGCGCACATGGACCCCAACGGCGACGGCGACTTCTCCGACCAGGACGGGCTGTTCGAGTTCGCCAGCTGCCACCGCCACTTCCACTTCCGCAACTACGCCACCTACGAGCTGCTGCGCCTGAACGCCGACGGCTCGTTCGGCACGCCGGTGCAGTCGCGCAAGCGCGGCTTCTGCATGCTCGACACCACGCCGACCAACGGCAGCGACGGCGCTCCGGAGACCCCCTACTACCGCAACTGCGGCAACCTGACGATCCACGGCAACCAGGGGATCTCGTCCCAGTGGGGCGACGAGTACACCAAGCAGCTCCCCGGCCAGCTCTTCCTGCTCACCGACCCGAATGAGCCGGTGGCGCCGGGCAAGTACGTGATCCGCATCACCGCCAACCCGCCCTTCACCGCCAAGCGGGGCGAGGTGTGCCCGGTGAAGGACAGCAAGGGCTTCTGCCACATGTTCCTCGAGAGCAACTACGACAACAACGTGGGCATGGTGCAGATCGAGATCCCCAACCGGGTGGGCCGCCTCGGCTACGGCCCGGGCAAGGGCGAGTTCAACGAGCAGCTCGACCCCTACCACCACCCCGAGGCGACCGGGCAGTCGCAGTGATCGCCTGAGGCGGCGCCTCGGCACGGCCGCCTGACGGACTGGAGAAGCGGGGCGGGGGAGCGATTCCCCCGCCCCGCTTCGCTTGCCCGCAACTGCGGGGGGCGAGTGCGGTGCAACAGCCGATGCTCGACGCAAGGTGTTCGTAGGGGCGAGCATGCGAGTCCGAGCACAGGCGGCATCGGCGCGAGAGGTCGCCTGCCACACGCGAGCGGACAATCCGCCGGTCGAGGCATGCCTCGCCCCTACGGATTCCCCGGTCAGGAATCGCACTCCACGCACTTTCGAACTCCTGTCACCGACGCGCCTGTATTCTGTCGGATGTTTCCGCCTAAGTGATTCAACCGCAACGCCTTGCCATGGCACACGCGTTGCGTGGCGGCGGTGGCCCCGCAGGCTCGCCCGCAACGGGCCGAGCCCCAGGGAGGGATCGTCCCCGTTCCCTTCTGACCGCGAGGCAACGATGCGCCGCTCCGCTCTCTCCCTCGTCGCGCTGGCCGCCTTCGCCGCGGCGTGCCAGGACGCAGCCTCCGTCACCGGCCCCGATCTCGCCGGTGGGCCGGTGCAGCCGCCGCCGGGGCCCGTCTTCGTGGGGTCGGTGGCGTCGCCCGCGCCGCGCTTCTACGCGGCGGGGCAGTACGCGCTGGGCAACGCGCCGCGGCGCACCCTCACGCTGGTCGACCCGACGAATCCGCGCGGCGGGTGGTCCGGCGACCCGCGGATCACCGACGCGAAGGCGGCCAACTACACGGGCTTCTGGAGCAGCAGCGGGGTGCCGGCGCTGATCGCGTCGCTGGCGCAGGACAGCCGGCTCAACCTGAACCCGAGCTACGTGCTGGCGATCATCGCCAAGGAGAGCGGGATGGACTCGCTGAGCGTCAGCGGCTACCCCGCCAACGGCTACACGCAGATCACCCACGGCGCCGACCAGGGGCTGCTGGACCGCACCACCTGGATGCCCGAGATCGGCTGGATGCGCTCCTACCTGCTGTCGCTCCCGCGCGACCCGCGGGTGCACAGCTACAGCGCCACCGAGGCGAACACCGAGTCGCTGCTGGCCAGCGGCGAGATCAACTCGCGCAACTCGTACTTCTTCAACCCGCGCGACAACACGCAGGTGGGCGTCTACGACCTGCGGCAGCTGGAGACCACCTGGCGCACGCACGAGACGTGGACCGACGGCAGCGGCGTGGTGCACGAGGGCTACGCCACCCGCGCGCGCCAGGTGCTGAACGGCGGCAACCCCGTCACCGAGGCGCAGATGCTGGAGCTGGTGACGGTGAGCTACAACGCGGGGATGACGTTCGTCTTCGACCGCCTGGGAGCCTACGGGGCCGGCTGGGTGCAGTCGCTGGAGGGCTATCCGCCGGGCACCCGCGAGTACGAGGCGAGCGACTACCTGGAGCGGGTGAAGCACTACACGGTGATCTTCCAGGACGTGGCCGCCGACGCGAGCCGCAGCAGGCAGGTGCTGGAGGACCTGAACTCGGGCGTGGCGAGCTGGAGCGCGTACTCGGGCGGCGGCAGCACGGTGACCATCGCCGCGAGCTCGCTGGGGGCCGACGACGGCGGGAGCCTGCGCGCGGACTACACGATGGTCTCGGGCGGGTACGGCGGCGTGGGCCGCTTCTACTCCACGGCCAGGAACTGGCGGACGGCCGGCTTCGGGACCACGGGCGGGGTGAGCTTCTGGTACTACGGGAACGGGAAGTACCTGAGCTCGGGGAGCGGGGTGGACGTGAAGGTGGAGCTGCAGGACAACCGCAACCCCGGCTTCACGGGCGACACGGCCGAGCGCTGGACCTGCTACTTCCGCGACGACTTCACCGGCTGGCGCTACGTGCACATCCCCTGGAGCGAGTTCCGCCGCTCCACCTGGCAGCCCGCCAACGCGCCCACCGACGGCGTGCTGGGCCTCACCGAGGTGTGGGGGATCGCCATCTCCCCGCAGACCGGCTCCGGCTGGTTCAAGCTCGACCGCCTGGCGCTGACGAGCTGAGCGGATTCGAGGAGGACGGGCGACAGTGGGGCGGGGGAGCGCTTCCTCCGCCCCGCGTCGCGATCCGTTCGTCCCGCCACGGATGCACTTCACACCAGGAGTCATCCCGAGCGAGCGTCCTGGCGAGACTTTTCCTCCGCGCCAGAGGCTGGACGCGTCGCCGCCGGACACCGGTGCCGGGCAGGGCCGGCGCGGCGGCTCCCCCGGGACGACATTCCCGTGTAACCTCTTCCGGCGGCAGGAGATACGAGTATGCACAGGTTCTGTGCACGTTGCGCCGCCCCATGGCGCGAACCTGTGAGATTTCCAGGGCTGGAAAATCGGCGTAAACGCAAGCGAATCCAGGCGAAAGCCGCGGTGTACAAGGGATTGCGCGGCGTTGTGGGGGATCTCCGCACGGCGGTATACAGGTTTCCCGATTGTTGCATTATCTTTAAGCCACGATCTTCACGACCAGCGTGAACGTCGAACCCGACAACCGAAAACCGTGTCCCGCTCGCTTCCGCACCGCCTGACCGCGCTCCTGGCCGCCGTCTTCTTCCTGTTCAGCTGGACGGGGGAAGCGCTGGGCCAGCACGCGTGTCCGCACCACTCGCAGGTGCCGGGCGCGGCGGCCCACGCGGCGGCGGAGCACGGGCACGCCGGCCACGGCCGGCACGCCGCGGAAGCCGCCGGCCACGACCACGGCTGGCCCGCGGCGCCGGCGGCGGAGCACGGCGCCTGCACCTGCCAGGGCACCTGCCCCTCGGCCGCGGCCGACGCGCCGCCGGTGGCCGGCGACGCCTCCCTGCGCGTGGCCCCCGCGTCGGTGCGCGAGGCGCGCCCCGACGACCGGGCGGCCGTCCCCGCGCGGCTCGCTCCCTTCTTCCTCCCCTACGGCCAGGCACCTCCCGTCCTCGGCTGATCCTCGCTGACAACAACGAGATCGCGCCGCCCGCGAACGGATCGCCCGTTCGACTCGCGGCGTTGCCGAGAACGCCTTTCCACCCGAGGTGGAGTGTGCCTGCCATCATCACCGTAGACCGACTGCGACGCGGGGCCGCGCTGGCCGCCGCGCTGCTCCTGACCTGCTTCTCCGTCCCCCTCCCGGCCCAGGGCGCCGGGTCCGTCGAGGGCACCGTCACCGCGCAGGCCGGCGGCGCGCCGCTGGCCGGCGTGAGCATCCGCCTGGACGGCGCCGCGGCCGCGGTCACCGACGCCGCCGGGCGCTTCCGCCTCCCCTCCGTCGCCCCGGGCGAGCACACGCTCGCCGCCTCGCGCCTGGGGCTGGCGTCGCTCACCCGCGCCGTCAGCGTGGCGCCGGGGGCCACCGCCAGCGTCGACCTCCGCATGGGCGAGGAGGCGGCGGTGCTCCCGTCGCTGGTGGTGAGCGCCACGCGCGAGGTGCGGCGCCTGGGCGAGACCCCCGCCACCGTGGGCGTCGTCTCCTCGCGCGAGCTGCGGGACGCGAAGCCCACGCACCCCGGCGAGGTGATGGGGCGCATCCCCGGCGTGTGGGTGAGCGTCACCGGCGGCGAGGGGCACACCACCTCCATCCGCCAGCCGAAGACCACGAACCCCGTCTACCTCTTCCTGGAGGACGGCGTCCCCACGCGCTCGACGGGCTTCTTCAACCACAACGCGCTGTACGAGGTGAACGTCCCCCAGGCCGAGCGCATCGAGGTGCTCAAGGGCCCGGCGACGGCGCTGTACGGGAGCGACGCCATCGGCGGCGTGATCAACGTCGAGACGCGCGCCCCCACCGCCCGGCCCACCCTGGAGGCGTACGGCGAGGGCGGGCCCTACGGCTGGGGCCGGCTCCTCCTGGCCGCCTCGGGGACGCGGGGGGACGACGGGCTCCGCGCCGACTTCAACCTGACGCGGACCGACGGCTGGCGGAGCGGGACGGCGTACGACCGGCAGAGCGGCACCGTGCGCTGGGACCACCACTTCGGCGGCGGCGCGTCGCTCCGGACGGTGCTGGCCGTCTCGCGCATCGGCCAGCAGACGGCCGGCTCGTCGACGCTCACCGCGGACGACTACCGGGCGGACCCCACGGCCAACTACACGCCGATCTCCTTCCGCGACGTGCGCGCGGCGCGGCTCTCGGCGGCGTACGAGCGGCGCGGCGCCGGCACGCTGCTCAGCGTGACGCCGTTCGTGCGCTGGAACGAGATGGAGCTGCTGCCGAACTGGTCGCTCACCTACGACCCCACGGTCTACACCACCGGCCACCGCTCCCTCGGCGTGCTGGCGAAGTACCGGGCCGACGTGGACGCGCTGCGCACGCGCCTGATCGGCGGGGTGGACGTGGACTACAGCCCGGGCTTCCGCCGCGAGGACCGCATCGCGCCGGTGCGCAGCGGGCGGGTGTTCACCTCGTACACGGCGGCCGAGCGGGTCTACGACTACGACGTGGCCTTCCGCGGCGTCTCGCCGTACCTGCAGGCCGAGGTGTCGCCGACCGACCGGCTGCACGTGACCGGCGGGATGCGCTACGACGTGCTCGGCTTCGACTACGACAACCACCTCGCCGACGTCGAGACGGGGCGGTACCGCCGCCCGGCCGACACCTCGGTCACCTACCGCCACCTGAGCCCCAAGCTGGGCGTGACCTACGAGGCCGGCGCGGCGCTCAGCGTCTTCGCCAGCTACGCCGACGGCTTCCGGGCACCGTCGGAGGGGCAGCTCTTCCGGCAGGGGCAGGCGGCGAACACCGTCGGCCTGGAGCCGGTGGAGGCGCACAGCCACGAGGCGGGCGCCCGCGGCACGCTCTTCGGCCGCGTGGGCTGGCAGCTCTCGGCGTACCGGATGCGGGTGGAGAACGACATCCTGACGCTCATCAACCCCGACGGCACGCGCGAGACCACGAACGCGGGCCGGACGCTGCACCGCGGGCTCGAGGCGGGGCTCGGCGCCGAGCTCCCCGCCGGCTTCCGCGCCGACGTGAGCTACAGCCGCGCCCGCCACACCTACGAGGAGTGGCGCCCGCGCGAGGGCGTGGTCTTCGACGGCAACGAGATCGAGAGCGCCCCGCGCACGCTCGTCTCCGCGCGCCTGGCGAAGAGCGTGGGCGAGGGGCGGGTGATGGCCGAGTGGCAGCGGATCGGCAGCTACTGGATGGACGCCGAGAATACGCACCGCTACGGCGGGCACGCCCTGCTCAACCTGCACGCCACGCTCCCCGTGGCACGCTCGCTGGAGCTGGTGGGGCGCGTCAACAACCTCACCGACCGGCGCTACGCCGAGTCGGCCGCCTACACCGCGGCCCAGGGCGAGGAGTACGCGCCGGGGATGCCGCGCACGCTGTACCTGGGCGTCCAGTACCGCCTGAACCCCTCGGGAGGTGCCCGATGAGCGCGAGAGCGACCCTGGGAGCGGCGGCCGCCGTCGCCGCGGCGGTGGGGTTCGGCCTGGCGTGCGCCGAGGCCCGCGCGGGCGGCTCCGCGTGGGGCGAGACGGTCACGCTGGCCGCGCACGGCGCGTCGAACCCCACCGCGGCCGTGGACCCGCGCACCGGCGCGGCGTTCGTGGCGTGGGTGGAGACCGAGGGCGGCGCGTCGAACGTCTTCGTCTCGCGCGTGGCGGGCGACGAGGGCGCCGCTTCCGTCTCCGTGCGCGCCAACGACCGCCCCGGCGACGCCGCCCCGCACGAGCAGGCGCCGGCGCAGGTGGCGGTGGGCCCCGAGGGCAACGTCTACGTCCTCTGGCAGAACAACCGGGAGGTGCCGGGGCGGCGCTTCCCCGCCAGCGACCTGCGCTTCGCGCGCTCGACGGACGGCGGGAAGCGCTTCGAGCCCGCCGTCACCGTGAACGACGACGCGGCCGGGGCGCCGTCCTCGCACACCTTCCACGACGTGGCGGTGGCGCCGAACGGCACCGTGTGGGTGTCCTGGATCGACTCGCGCGTCCGCGACGCCGAGCGCGCGCGCCGCAACCCCCATCCCGTCGCACCGTCCGGCGGCGCGGCGGCGGGGCACGGGCACGGGCACGGCGGGGGGATGAAGGAGGACGCGGACCTGCCGGGCGCGGAGATCCGCGTGGCGCGCTCCGCCGACAGGGGGAAGACGTTCGGGCCGAGCCTGGCCGTCGACGGCGACGTGTGCCCCTGCTGCCGCACCTCGCTGGCGGTGGGGCCGGACGGGTCGGTCTACGTCGCCTGGCGCAAGGTCTTCCCCGGCGACGTGCGCGACGTGGTGGTGGCGCGCCTCGCCCCGGGCGCCGTGTCGTGGTCCGCCCCGGCGCGGGTGCACGCCGACGGCTGGGTGTTCCCCGGGTGCCCGCACGCCGGGCCGTCGGTGGCGGTCGACGCGCGGGGCCGGGTGCACGTCGGCTGGTACACGGGGAAGGAGGGGCGGCAGGGCCTCTGGTACGCCGCGTCGGACGACGCGGGCCGCACCTTCGGCCGCCCCGCGGCGCTGCTCACGGCCGAGTGGGTGCCGCCCTCGCAAGTGGCGCTCTCCGCCGAGGGCGAGCGCGTCTGGATCACCTTCGACGACCGCCGCGAGAAGCCCGGCACGGTGCGCGTCGCGCGCGTCGAGGGCGGCAGGCTGGAGATGGAGGGGACGATCCCGGCGGCCAGCTCGCCCGCGCTCGCCACCTCCTCCCGCGGCGCCGCGCTCGCCTGGCACGACGGCGAGTCGGTGCGGCTCCGGCGCGCGCCCCGCTGAAGGCTTCCTCACGCGGAGGAAACACCCGCGCGCCGGGCGGCTCATGCCGCCCGGCGCGCCTTCTCGTGTGGGAACGTGAATGCGGGCGGCGACGGGTGTGGGTGCGATCGGCCTCGCTGCACGCCCCTGCGTTACAGGATGGGGACTTCTGCGTACGTTCCCCGAGCGGCGGCGGCGACAGCGGCCGCAACAAGCCCAGCCGCGGCTTTGATGCGCGGCCAGCTCGTTGTGCTGAGAACGACGATCGCGATGGTCCGCGAAGCGAGGTTCTGCTGGTACTTGAGATTCGTGTCGGTGGTGACCAGTACTTCGAAGCCCTGGACCTCGGCCGCGACGAGCAACTCGCCGTTCGTGAGCGTGGACCAGCCACGCTCGTACGCAGTGGCCACCTCGTGCTCCGGCAGAAGCTTCCGGAGTGGCGCGGAGTGCCCTGATCGAAGAGGACGCGCACTTACGCCGCCGCAAGAGCGCTTCGAGCGATGTGTTCCAGCACTGCGCGCGCCTGTTCCAGAGTCACACCGGGGAAGAGCTCCACGAACTCACCGACCGGAACTCCGTCTTCCAGGTTCTCGAAGAGGGCTGCGACGGGCACGCGCGTGCCGCGGAAGACCCAGGCTCCGCTCACGCGTTCAGGGTCGCGTTCCACCGCGGCGCAGGTAGACCAGTCGATCATGGCGGGCGTGCCTGAGCGGCTAACGTCATGGCGGACTGCGCACCGCAGCCTGTTCTCGGGTACTCGAGTTCCGACGCGCAGCCTGCCAGCCCAGCCAGCGAAACGGACGTAGTTACACGGCCGGGCCTGCGCTCACTGGAGTATAAGTCGAATCGACGCTCTGCCGACAGCCTCTCTCCACCGGCCCTGCCGGTTCCGTGCGATGTGGTTTGCCGGCTCCCGGCGCTGGTCAGCCTCCGGCCGCGGCGGCCGCGCGCTTCAGGGCGTCGAGGGCGGCCTCGTCGAAGCCGATCGGATCGGGCGGGTACTGCTGCTTGGACGCGAACCCGCACCCTGCCCGGAACGCCTCCCTCGCGTGGTCTTCGAGGAACCGGGTGCGCATCCCGTCGCTCAGCCCGTCGTCGTTGAGGATGATGAACGGGCTGGGGTAGCCGTACCCGTAGTTGAGCCGCTGCCTCATCTTCTGGATGTAGACCGGGATCTTCGCCCGGTAGTCGGCCCCGCCGTCCTGGTCGATGGGGACGAACGAGCCGCGCGGCGGCGCCCACTGCCCGGAGTGCAGGTCGAAGTAGCCGGGCACCAGCGGCTGGGCGCTGCAGCCGTCGGCCGGGCGGTGCGTGTCGAAGACGATCTTCTCGTTGGCCTCGCCGACCTTGTTCGTGTCCAGGGCCTCGTCGTGCGTGCCGGTGCTGGTCGACACCGAGGTGGCGATCGGCCCCGCGGCGTCGCGGATCGTCTGCACCATGCGGTGCATCCAGGGGAGCATCTGGCAGTTCGCTTCGCGGCTGACGGTCAGGCTCGGCTTTCCGTCGGGGCCGGGGCAGTTCTCGATGCGCAGCTCGTTGGCGAGCTCGAAGCTCACGTTCGGCCCCAGGTTGCCGGTGTAGCGCAGGTTGTTGACGACGGCCTGGACCAGCTTCACCTGCTCGGCGACCACCGCCGGGCTCTTCAGGCTGTAGAAGTTCCGCAGCTTTTCGCACGGGCTCGGCCACTGCGCCGGGTCGAGCGCCGCGGGAACGTTCTCGGGCGTCTCGCCGCCGGCCACGGAGTGGTAGCTGAACAGGCAGATCTGCACCGTGAAGCCGGTCTGCCGCGCGCGCTCCACCAGGGTGCGCAGGTTGGCCATGAAGGCGCCGTTGATCTGCCGGCTGCCGTCGTAGAGCGGGATGGCGCGGTCGCCCGCCAGCCCTTCCTGCTTCGAGTTGCGGAAGACGATCACCTTGACGCGGTTCACCGGCCAGCCGCCGTTCCGGATGTACTGGAAGAAGTCGGGGCCGGTGGGCGTCTCGCGCCCCAGCTGGCGGTCGAAGCAGAGGTTGTACGCGCCGTACATGATGGTGTGGGGCATGGTCTTCTCCTGTGGGTGTGCGACATGGAGGGGGCGGGGAGGATGAACCGCGGGCCGCGGCGAATACGATAAGTGCCAGGGTCGCGAAAGGCGACGCTTTTGTGCGGAATCCCGGACTGCCGGCTGGGGAAGAAATGCGATTACCCGTGGAGCGCGCGCTTCTCGCCGCATTCGTCACCGCGCCGAAGCAGCCGCCGGGGGTGGCCTTGGCTCGCCGGCGGCATTCGCGCCGGGCAGGGCGGGCGCGGTCGAGGCATGCCTCGAACCCCACGATGAGGGGAGTCGCGTGAGGGATGCGCGCCCGGAGCGCAGCCCGGCCCGGAGCGCAGCGGAGGGACACGCCCAGGACCCCGGCGCGAAGTGCGAGGTGCGAAAGCGGAAGCCCCGCCCGGCAGCGATCGCCGGGCGGGGCTTCCGTCGCCGCGCATCAGCCGCGGATCACAGGTTCTTCGTGATCCAGTTGGTCATCAGCGTGTAGAGGTGCACGCTGCGGCCGCCGGCGATGCCGTGGTTGCGGTCGGGGTAGAGCATGAAGCTGAACTGCTTCCCCGCGTCCTGCAGCGCGTTGGCCAGCTGCACGCTGTTCTGGAAGTGAACGTTGTCGTCGCCCGTGCCGTGGACCACCAGCAGCTCGCCCCTGAGGTTGCGGGCCATGCGCACCGGGCTGCTGCGGTCGTACCCTCCCGGGTTCTCCTGCGGCGTGCGCATGAAGCGCTCGGTGTAGATGCTGTCGTAGAGCCGCCAGTCGGCCACCGGCGCCACCGAGATCCCCGCCTTGAACGGGCTCCCCTCGGTCATCATGGTGAGCGCCGTCATGTAGCCGCCGTAGCTCCACCCCCAGATCCCCAGCCGCGAAGGGTCGACGAACGGCTGCGCGGCCAGCCAGCGCGCCGCCTCGATCTGGTCCTTCGCCTCGCGCTCGCCCAGGTTCAGGTAGGTGAGCTTCTTGAACTCGCGCCCGCGCCCGCCGGTGCCGCGGTTGTCCACGCTCACCACCACGTAGCCGCGCTGCGCCAGCATCTGGTGGAACAGGTAGCGGCTCCCGCCCCAGGAGTCGAGCACCGTCTGCGAGCCGGGGCCGCCGTACACGTACTGGAGCACCGGGTACTTCTTCGCCGGGTCGAACCCGGGCGGCTTGATCATCCAGCCGTTCAGCTGTACCCCGTCGCTCGTCCTGAACTGGAAGAACTCGGGGGCATTGAGCCCCAGCTGGCCGAGCTTCTCCTTCACCCCCGCGTTCTCCACCAGCGTGCGCACCGGCGTGCCGTCCGCGCGGTGCAGGCGGATCACCGGCGGCACCCCGGCGCGCGAGTACGAGTCCAGGTAGTACGGCGCGCGGGTGTTGAGCGTGATCGAGTGCGTCCCCGGCTCGCGGGTGATGCGCTCCTTGCCGGTGCCGTCCAGCCGCACGCGGTAGAGCTGGCGCTCCTCGGGCCCCTCCTCGCTGGAGGTGAAGTAGACCCAGCCGCCCCGCTCGTCCACCCCGAACACCTCCATCACGTCCCACTGGCCGCGGGTGAGCTGGCGCGCCACCGTGCCGTCGCGGTTGTACAGGTAGAGGTGGTTGAACCCGTCGCGCTCGCTGGACCAGAGGAAGCGGCGGCCGTCCTCGATGAACTGCAGGTCGTCGTCGACGTCCACCCAGGCCGGGTCGGTGTCGGTGAAGAGCGTGCGGACGGCGCCGGTCGCCGCGTCGGCCAGCAGCACGTCCAGCCGGTCCTGGTGGCGGTTCAGCCGCTGGATCATCAGCTCCGTGGGCGACTCGGCCCACTCCATCCGCGCCAGGTACAGCGTGTCGGCTCCGGTGTCGATCCAGCGCGGCTGCCCGCCGCCGGCGCCGACCACGCCGATGCGCGCCTTCGGGTTGGCCGCGCCCGCCTTGGGGTAGCGCAGCTCGATCGCGCGCGAGTACGCCGAGTCGGTGTCGTTCAGCCAGGTGAAGCTCCGCACGGGCGACTGGTCGATGCGCCAGAAGGCGATGCGCTGCCCGTCGGGGCTCCAGCGCCAGCCGTCCTGCAGCCCCAGCTCCTCCTCGTAGACCCAGTCGAAGGTGCCGTTGATGACCGTCTCGCTCCCGTCGCTGGTGAGCCGCGTCTCGCGCCCGCTGGCCAGGTCGACGACCCAGAGGTCGTTGTCGCGCACGAAGCCGACCTTCGTCGCGTCGGGCGAGAGCTTGGCGAACTGCTGCCAGCCGGGGCGGGTGGAGGCGGGGGTGAGCCGCCCGCCGGCCAGGTCGTAGACGTAGTACTTCCCCTTGGTGTTCTGCCGCCAGACGGGCTGGCTCTCGGTGTAGATCAGGAGCCTGCGCTCGTCGGCCGACCACTCGTACGCCTCGATCTCGATCGGCTTCGTGGCGCCGGGGGGGACCAGGCGCGAGCCCTCGACCAGCACGGTGCGCCGTCCGCTGGCGGCGTCCTCGGCCACCAGGTTGCCCTGCGGGTCGATGAAGGTGAAGCGCTGGCCGTCGTTCATCCAGTGCGCCTCGGGGAGCGACTGGAGGCGGAACTCGCCGGAGAAGATGCGCTCGGGCGTGAGCTGCTGCTGGCCGGCCGCGGGGGCGGCCGCCAGCGCGAGCGCGAGCACGAGCCCGGCGGCGGCCGGACGGGTGTCGAGGAGCATCGCTACTCTCATGGGAGAGGTGAAAAGGGTAACGCCTTCTCTCGGTATCGCGTCGATTCGCGCTACATGATGCGGCCTGGTACTGCCGAGCGCCAGTGCGGTTCCGCTCGCCGGGGCAGCCGGGGTGTTGGGGGATGCCGGGCGACCGAAGTCGTGGCAACAACCGCAGAAAGCCGCAAACCCCGCGAGGCTTCACGTGCCACATCCTTCGCGCCCTGTCGTCCCTCCCGCGCAGCGGGGGGGACAGGCGCCTCAGGCGCCAGGGGGGGCCGCCCGCGGCCGCGCCGGGGCCGGCCGTGGCGGTCCGATGCCGGCGGTTGTCTTGTCCGTCTCGCCGTCGTCGGGCTATCTTCGTCGGAATCAACGCAGAAGCGCTCTTCCCCCGCTCCCGCCGCCGCATGCACACCCAGGCGCCCACTCCTCCCGCGTCCGACGTAGAGAGAGCCGACCACGGCGCGGCTTCCGTGGTCCCCGACCGGCTGCCGCGCAGCCTGGGCGTGTGGAGCGCCGCGGCGGTCCTGGTGGGGTCGACCATCGGCAGCGGGATCTTCCGCGTGATGGGGGGCGACAACGGCGTGGCCGACCGCGTGGGGACGGTGGGCGCCATCGGGCTCATCTGGCTGGTGGGCGCGCTGGTGGCGCTGGTGGGCGCGCTCACCATCGCCGAGCTGGCGGCCATGTTCCCGCGCTCGGGCGGCATCTACGTGTTCCTGCGCGAGGCGTACGGGCCGCTCCCCGCCTTCCTCTTCGGCTGGACGGAGCTGCTGGTGATCCGCCCCTCGGCGCTGGGGGCCATCGCCGTGATCTTCGCCGAGTACGCCAACCGGCTCCTCGGCTTCGGGCAGCCGGGGGTGCGCTGGGTGGCGGCCGGGACGCTGGCGCTGCTGGCGGCGGCCAACCTGCGCTCGGTCACCTGGGGCGCGGTGGTGCAGAACCTCTCCACCGCGGCCAAGGTGGCGGGGATCGTGGGGCTCGCCGTGCTGGGCTTCCTCCTGGGCGACGGCTCCGCGGGCGCGCTGGCCGCGGGGCCGATGGACCTGGCGCCGCTCTCCTGGGTGGGCTTCGGCCTGGCGCTGGTGTCGGTGATGTGGGCGTACGACGGGTGGGCCGACCTCACCTTCGTGGCCGGCGAGGTGAAGGACCCCGGGCGCACCATGCCGCGCGCCATCATCGGCGGCGTGCTGGCGATCGTGGCGATCTACCTGGCGGTGAACCTGGCGTACCTCTTCCTCCTCACCATCCCCGAGATGACCAGGTCGCCGCTGGTGGCCTCCGACGCGGCGCAGAAGATCTTCGGGGTGGCGGGCGCGTCGGTGGTGGCCGCGGTGGTGATGGTCTCCACCTTCGGCGCCACCAACGGCTCGATGATGACGGGGCCGCGCATCTTCTACGCGATGGCCGAGGACGGCAACTTCTTCCGCCCGATCGCCGCGGTGCACCCGCGCTGGAAGACGCCGTACGCGGCCATCCTGCTGGCGGCGGCGCTGGGGATCGGCTACGTGCTGGTGCGCAACTTCCAGCAGCTGGCCGACGCGTTCATCCTGGGGATCTGGCCGTTCTACGCGCTGGCCGTGGGCGCCGTCTACATCCTGCGCCGGAGCCGCCCCGACGCTCCCCGCCCGTACCGCACCTGGGGCTACCCCGTGGTCCCCGCCGTCTTCCTGGTCGCCTCGGTGGCGATGCTGCTCAACTCGGCGGTCAACAGCGCGCGCGACACGCTGATCGGCTTCGGGGTGATCCTGGCCGGCATCCCCGCCTACTACCTCTGGCGCGCGGTGAGCGGGAGACCCGGGGAACCGCTTCGGGATCGGTAGAAGAACGCGCCTCGAAGACACGAAGGGCGCCTCCACCGCGGAGGCGCCCTTCTTTCGCTCGGCGATCAACTGCCTGGCCTCATACCACCTTGCAGAGCATCGTTCGGGAATAGGTCCTGAAAGGCCTCACACAGAGAAACAGAGAAACGGAGGACTTCGGTTTTCTCTGTTCCTCTGTTTCTCTGTGTGATTCCAATCTGTTGCTGTTCTGTTTGGAACCAGAACGATGCTCCGAAACGTGGTATCACGCAGAGGAAGCAGAGAAAAACCACACCACGCGGTGAGTTCTCTGCTTCCTCTGCTGACTCTGCGTGAGATAAGCAGTTGTCTTTCTCGGGTATCCGCTTTACCGCCCGCCGCCGCTCGAGAACACGCGCACCCCGAAGTAGCAGAGGTCCGTCTTGCACTTCGCCATCGACACGGTGAGCAGGTGCGGTCCCGTCTCGCGGGCGGTGAAGGTCAGGACGGGGACGTCGTCGTCGCCCACGTCCTCGGCCAGCGCGGTCCGGGCGTTGCTCCCCACCGCGCGCAGGTCCAGGTCTTCGCAGTCGCTGTCGCAGACGCCCATCACGAAGTACCGGGCGCCGGTCCGGAGCGGGATCTCCAGCATCACCAGGCCGTTGGCCTGGAGCAGGCCGATCTGCGTGCCGCCGTTCAGCACGCGGGCGTCCGGGAGGAAGCCGCGGGCGCGCTGCTGCGTCGCCACCGCGTCGAGCTGGCGCAGGACGGTGGCGCGGTGCGTCTGGGCGCGGACCGGGGCGGCCGCCGAGAGGAGCGCGGCGGCGGAGGCGAGGAAGAGGAGCGGGGCGCGCATGGAGTTCGTCGGGATGCGGGGAGAAGGGAAAGGCCGGAGGTCCGGCTACTGCCTGGCCAGCACGCGGAAGCCGAAGTAGCACAGCTCCGCCTTGCAGCTCGACATCGTCACCGTGAGCAGGAAGAGCCCGCTCTCCGGCGCGGTGAAGCTTACCACGGGGACCGCGTCGGCCTCCACGTCCTCGTCCAGGAGCTCCCCCTCGGGCGAGTGCACGCGCAGGTCCAGGTCGTCGCACCCGCCGTCGCAGCCGGCGGGGATCCAGTACTGCACCCCCTCGCGCAGGCGCAGCTCCAGCACCACCGAGCCGGCGCGGCCCAGCTTGCCGATCACCGTGGCGTCGTCCACCGCGCGGTCCACCCGGTACCCCTCGCCGGCCTTGGTCTGCGTGGCGGCCTCCAGGCGCGCGGTGACCGCGCCGCGCTGCGTCGCCAGGGTCGTGGGAGGCGCCTGCGCCCGCGCGGGCGCGGCGTGGAGCGGGAGCGCGGCCGCCAATATGGCCGCGCAGAGCAGGGTCCTGCGCATGGGGAAGACTCTCGACCTGCCGGAGAAAAAGCCGCGTGGACCCGCTATGGTAGCCCGCCGCGCGGCCCCGGGCAAGCCGGGCGCGGCGGTGGCGCCTTCGCTTGCGGCGCGGGGGCAGGCACGTAGCTTGTCCGATCCACCGCCCAGCCGCCCCCCGGAGGGTGCCGCTGGGCCGCTGGCCCGCACTCCACGCAGGGATCGACCCACCTGGCGCCGATGCCGGGCGCCACCTCTTCCCACGATGCACGACCGAGAAGCCGCCATGCCGATCCGCCTGTCCGCGCTCGCCGCCGCCGTGGTCGCTGCCCTCGGGCTGGGCCCCGCACCGGATGCGGGGCAATCCCACTCCTTTCGCACGCCGAGCGGAAACATCGCCTGCATGGCGGCGGTGGAGGACGACGGCGGCTGGACGCTGCGCTGCGACATCGCGATGTCTCAGCGCAGCTGGGAGGGCGGCTCCGCGGGGGAGGAGTGCGACCTCGACGACGGCGACTCGCTGGGGCTGAACGCCACCGGCCGCGCCTACTGGGTGTGCCACGGCGACACCGTGCTGGGGCCCGGCGCACCGACGCTGAGCTACGGCAGCACCTGGAGCGTGGGCCCGTTCACCTGCACCGTGGAGCGCACCGGCGTGACCTGCCGCAACCGCTCCCGGCACGGCTTCACGCTCAGCCGCACCAGCTACCGCATTTTGTGACGCGAGCCCTCCCTTCCCGTGCCGGAGGGGAGGGCGCGTGCCCGGAGAGCGTGGCACTCCCGGTCAGGGGCCGGGGGGGCAGCTCCGGCGTGGAGAAGGCCGGGGCGGTGCGCAAACAGCCGTGTCCCGCCGCCTTGCGGCGCGCGCGGTGGGCCGCGTAGCTTTCCCGGTCACCCGCACCCACCCCGCGTCCCCCCTGGAGCTTGCCGATGACCCGCTGGCTTCCCGTGCTCGTGGCCGCCCTGGCCCTGGCCCTGGCGCTCGCCGACGCCGCGCCCGCGCCCGCGCAGGGCGCGCCCGCCCCCTGGCCGCCCGCGCGCCCGGTGCCCAACCCGCTGCAGGTGCCGGGCACCTTCCAGCGGGCGCTGGCGGCGGGCACCCGCTCCACCACCGGCGCGCCGGGCCCGCGCTACTGGCAGCAGTGGGCGCACTACCGCATCTCCACCCGCGTCGACGCCCAGGCCCGCACGCTCGCCGGGAGCGAGACCGTCACCTACCACAACCGCTCGCCCGACACCCTGTTCGTGCTGGTGATGAAGCTGTGGCAGGACCACCACGCGCCGGGCGCGGTGCGCAACGAGGAGGCCGAGGTCACGGGCGGCGTGCAGCTCGGCCGCGTGGCCGTCGGCGGGGAGGTGCTCCAGCAAACGGGGTCCACCGAGGGCTCCCGCTACGCGGTGGGCGGGACCAACCTGCTGCTCGTCCCCACGCGGCCGGTGCCCCCGGGCGACACGGTGCGCATCGAGGTGGAGTGGAGCTTCCGCCTGGCGCGGCAGGGGATCGGCGGGCGCATGGGGTACAGCCGCGACGACCTCCTCTACCTGGCGTACTGGTACCCGCAGATGGCCGTGTACGACGACGTGGCGGGGTGGCAGCGCGACCCGTTCCGCGGCACCGCCGAGTTCTACATGGGCTACGCGAGCTACGAGTACACCGTCGACGCCCCCGAGGGGTGGGTGGTGATGGGGACGGGTCAGCTGGTGAACCCCGAGCAGGTGCTGGCCCCCGCGGTGCTCCAGCGCTGGCGCCGCGCCATGCGGAGCGACTCGGTGGTGCACGTGCTCGGCGCGGGCGACTTCGGGGTGGGGAAGGCCACCGTCGACGCGCCGGGGGACCGGCTGCAGTGGACCTTCCGCGCCGACAGCGTGCGCGACGTGGCGTTCGGCGTGTTCCGCCAGTCGCTGTGGGACGCCGCACGCACCCCGGTGGGCGACCGCGACGGCGACGGGCGCGCCGACCACGCGCTGGTGCAGGCGTTCTGGCGGCAGGACGCGCCGCGCTGGGCGCAGGCGGTGCGCTACGGGCAGCAGTCCATCACCCACCACTCCGAGTTCACGGGGGTGCGCTACCCGTACCCGCACATGACTGCGGTGGAGGGCGAGGAGATCAACGGCGGGGGGATGGAGTACCCGATGATGACGCTGATCGGCTCGTACAGCCAGGCGAGCGACACCGCGCTGTACAGCGTCACGTCGCACGAGCTGGCGCACATGTGGGTGCCGATGATCGTGGGGGTCGACGAGACGCGCTACGGGTGGATGGACGAGGGGACCACCGACTTCAACGAGAACGAGGCCCGCAACGACTTCTACCCCGGCTCGGGGAACGCGCACGTGGCCGAGCAGCGCCAGTACCTGGACCTGGCGCGCAGGGGCATCGACGCCGAGCTGCTGGTGTGGACGGACTTCCAGTTCCCTCCGGGGGTGTCGACCTTCGCCACGTACACCAAGCCGGCCGCGGTGCTGTGGGCGCTGCGCGGCCTGCTGGGCGAGGAGACCTTCCTGCGCGGCTACCGGAAGTACCTGGCCGACTGGCGCTTCCGCCACCCCAAGCCGTACGACTTCTTCAACGCCTTCAACACCGCGGCCGGGCGCGACCTGGGGTGGTTCTGGTCCACCTGGTACGGCGAGCGCTGGGCGCTGGACCAGGCGGTGCAGGGCGTGGCCGACGGCGCGGGGGGCACCACCATCACCGTGGAGGACCGCGGCCTGGCGCCGATGCCCGCGCGGCTCCTGGTCACGCGGGCCGACGGGCGGACGGAGCGGCGCGAGGTGCCGGTGGAGACGTGGCTGGCGGGCGCGCGCACGGCCACCGTGACGCTCCCCGCCGGCGCCTCGCCGGTGGTGCGCGTGGAGATCGACCCCGAGATGTACTTCCCCGACGTCGACCGCGCCAACAACGTCTGGACGAGAAGCTGAAGGCGGCGGAGGGGCGGGAACAGCAAAAGCTCACACAGAGACACAGAGAAACAGAGGAAACTTCTTTCTTCTGTTTCTCTGTGTCTCTGTTTCTCTGTGTGAGATCAGGATTTTATTGATCAGCTCCCCGCGCCGGCGCCGACCGCGGCGCCGGCGATGCGGGCCACGCCGTCGACCAGGCGCTCCACGTCGTCCCGCGTGCTGTAGGGGGCCAGGCCGGCGCGGACCAGCCCGCCGCAGTCGGAGAGGCCCAGCACGTCGCAGACGGTGACGGCGTAGAAGTTCCCGGGCCAGACGAAGACGCCCTCCTCGCCCAGGCGGCGCCCTACCTCGGCGGGGTCCGCGCCGTCGATGGTGAAGGCGGCGGTCGGCGTCCGCTCGGCGCCGCGCGGGGCGCCGTGGAAGCGCACGCCGGGAATGGCGCGCAGCCCGTCCTCCAGCTCGCGGAAGAGCGCCGCCTCGTGCGCGCGCACCGCGTCGAACGAGCGCCGGAGCGCCTCCCGGCGCGTGTCTCCGTCCCGTCCCGCCAGGCCCGCGATCCAGTCCACCGCCGCGCGCACGCCGGCGAGCCCCTCGTGGTTCAGCGTCCCCGTCTCCCAGCGCTCCGGCGCCTGGTCGGGCGCGGGGGGCACCTTGTACGGCGTGAAGCGCTCCAGCAGCTCGCGCCGGCCCCACAGGACGCCCACGTGCGGCCCGAAGAACTTGTAGGCGGAGCAGGCCAGGAAGTCGCACCCGAGCTCCCGCACGTCGGGGAGCCGGTGCGGCGCGTAGTGCACCGCGTCCACGAAGGTGAGCGCCCCCGCTTCCTTCGCCAGCGCCGCCACGCGCCGCACGTCGTTGACCGTCCCCACCGCGTTCGACGCCGCCCCGACCGCCACCAGCCGGGTGCGTGGGCCGAGGGCGGCCTCCAGCGCCCTGTAGTCGAGCTGCAGGGTCTCGGGGTCGAAGGGGACCGCGCGCACCGTCATCCCCGCGTCCTCGGCCATCCGCCTCCAGGGGGCCACGTTGGCCTGGTGGTCCAGCTCGGTGACCACCACCTCGCCGCCCGGCCCCCACTCGCCCGCGAGCGAGCGCGAGAGGTGGAAGGTGAGCGTGGTCATGTTCGCTCCGAAGACGATCTCGTCGGGCGAGGGCGCGTTCACGAAGTCGGCCATCGCTTGCCGCGCGCCGCGGATGGTCTCGTCGGTCTCGGCGCTGGTGGCGAAGTCGCCGTGGGCGTTGGCGTTGTGCAGCGTCAGGTACCCGGCGACGGCCTCGGCCACCTGCCGCGGCACCTGGCTCCCGCCGGGCCCGTCGAAGAAGGCGATCGGGCGGCCGGCGATCCGCCGCTCGAAGACGGGGAAGTCGGCGCGGACGCGCTCGGGGAACGTCGGGTTCCTCATCGTCGGATGCTGCTCTCGGGTCGATGTTTACCGATGAACTGCAAGGCCTCACGCAGAGAAAGCAGAGGTAGCAGAGGAAACCACGCCGGGCGATGAGTTCTCTGCTTCCTCTGCTACTCTGCGTGAGAATAAGCAGTTCTCGTTCTCAGGGCCAAAACAGAGGTGGGGGGCGCCGGGAAGCGCCCCCCACCTTCTGCGTCTGCCGGATCGGAAAACGGCCTACGAGACCGCCCAGAACCCTTCCAGCGCGGCGCCGTCGGGGCTCTCGCGGAGCTTCTCGAAGGCGCGGTTGCGGATCTGGCGGATGCGCTCGCGCGTGACGCCCAGCAGCGAGCCGATCTCCTCCAGGGTGCGCTCCTCGCCCTCGTCCAGGCCGTAGTAGAGGTAGAGGATCTTGCGCTCGCGCTCGGTGAGGTACTTCTCGAACATCTTCTCCAGGAACTCGCGCCGGGCCTGGGCCTCGACCTCCTCCTCGATCTCCACCGCCTCGCTCCCGGCGAAGCGCTCGCCGAAGGAGGCGCTGTCGCGGTCGCCGCGGTCCAGCGGGGCGTCCAGCGAGAGCTCGCTGGCGGCCACGCGGCGCAGCGCGCGGATGGTGTCGACCGGCTCGCCCATCTCGCCGGCGATCTCCTCGTCGGTGGGCGAGCGGCCGAGCGTCTGGGTGAGCGCCGTCTCCACGCGGGAGAGGCGCACCAGGTTCGAGTTCTGGTTCAGCGGGATGCGCACCGAGCGGGTCTGCTCGGCCAGCGCCTGCAGCACCGTCTGGCGGATCCACCACACGGCGTAGGAGATGAACTTGACCCCCTTGTCGGGATCGAACTTCTTCACCGCCTTCAGCAGCCCCTCGTTCCCGATGCACACCAGCTCGGCCAGCCCCAGCCCGCGGCCCTGGTACTTCTTCACGTACGAGATCACGAACCGGAGGTTGGCCGTCACCAGCCGCTCGGCGGCCAGCTTGTCTCCGGTGCGCGCCCGCTGGGCCAGCGCACGCTCCTCGGCGGGGTCTTCGATCAGCGGGTACTTCTCAACGTCGTGCAGGTACTGGTCGAACGAGTCGAGTGCCCGTGAGCTCAAGAACATGTGGTTTTTCCTTTCGGAAATGACAAGAGCAGCGAGCCTCGGTGGTGTTCGAGGACTCGCTGCCCTTGCAGTGCGCTACGTGTCTCCGGAAATCCCCATAAACGGCTAAGCTAACCGGGTGTCCGTGGAAAGTCAATTTCTCCCTCCACCACAAGTGGACGTGCCCCCCACGGGCTTACGGCCCAAGCTGTTGTGCTTTCGCCGCTTGCGTCCACCTTGCCGCCGCCTTCCCGCCCTCCTCCGGGTGTCCTGATCCGTCCAGCTTCCGGCCCGGGAAAGGGAGCGGGAGGGTGACGCAAGGCTCAGACCGCCCCGAAAGCAAGGGCGGCGTTGATCCCCCCGAACCCGAACGAGTTGGACAGCACGTGGCGCACGGGGCGCGCCTCGCCCCGGCCGTCCACGTACGGGAGGTCGCACTCCTCGCCCGGGCACTCCAGGTTCAGGTTGGGCGGCACCCACCCCCTCTGGATGACGAGCGCGCTGATGGCGGCCTCTATGGCGCCCGTGGCTCCCAGGGCGTGGGCGTGGTAGCCCTTGGTGCCGCTCACCGCCACCCGGTCGGCGTGCCCGCCCAGGACCTCGCGGATGACGCGGCTCTCGGTGGAGTCGTTGAGCGGGGTGGACGAGCCGTGCGCGTTGACGTAGTCGATCTGCCCGGGCTCGAGCCCCGCCCGCCGCAGGGCGTCGCGCATGGCGCGGGCGGCCTGGCTGCCGTCGGGGCGCGGCGCCGTCATGTGGTGCGCGTCGTTGCTGGTGCCGTAGCCCAGCACCTCGGCGTAGATCCGCGCGCCGCGCGCCTTCGCCCGCTCCAGCTCCTCCAGGACCAGGACGGCCGCCCCCTCGCCCATCACGAACCCGTCGCGGTCGCGGTCGAAGGGACGCGAGGCGCGGCGCGGGTCGTCGTTGCGGGTGGACATGGCGCGGATGATGGCGAAGGCGCCGTAGCAGAGCGGTGCCAGCGGGGTCTCCACCCCCCCGGCCAGCACCACGTCGGCGTCGCCGTCGCGCACGGCGCGCCAGCCTTCGCCCACGGCGATGGCGCCCGAGGCGCAGCTCATCCCGTTGGTGGAGTTGACGCCGGTGAAGCCGAACTCGATGGCCACGTTGCAGCTGGCCGCGCCGCCGAACACCGCCAGCGCCAGCATCGGGTCCACCCCGCGCACGCCGTTGTGGATGTAGCTGGTGAACTGCCCCTCGCCGTACGCCACGCCGCCCAGCGCGCTCCCCATCAGCACGCCCACGCGGTCGGGGTCCTCGCCCGCCGGGTCCATGCGCGCGTCCTCCAGCGCCTGCCGGCTGGCGGCGATGGAGAACTGGGCGTAGCGCTCGGTGCGCCGCACCCGCTGCCGGTCCATGTAGTCGGCGGGCTCGAAGTCGTTGACCTGCGCCGCGATGTGCGTGCGGAACGGCGAGGGGTCGAAGCGGTCGACCTTCTGCACGGCGCTCTCGCAGCGCAGCAGGCCCTCCCACAGCCCCTCGGCGCCGGTGCCGATGGGCGTGATGGCGCCGATGCCGGTGATGGCGACGCGGCGCCGCCCGGGGGGGCCGCCGTTGCCGTTGCTCTCGCTCATGCGCGCCCGCGACTCGTTCGGATCAGAAAGTGAGGCGCGGGAAGCCGATCCGCTCGCCCGCGCCCGTCAATTGTAGTCGTGCCGCGCCTGTTACACCACACGCGCGTTTCCGTTGCTTGCGACGCGAAGGCGCCGTGCCTCGGCAGGCGGGGCCCGGCCGTGAATGGGCCGCGACCGCTTCTCTTCGCCCGGGCTCTTCCCGGGCCCGGCAAAAGACTTTTCTCACGCAGAGTCGCAGAGTCAGCAGAGTCAGCAGTGAACGGAGGGGTTCTCTGCTGACTCTGCTGACTCTGCGTGAGGCTTTGATGTTTCCCGGATCCGAAGTCACCCGCGCTCCACCGCGCGCTTGACGCCGGCCAGGGTGCGCGAGGCGACGTGGTGGATGAAGACGGGGCCGATGACGGCGTCGGCGATCCAGCGGCGCAGGAAGCGGGGGAGGGGCCAGCGGGGGCCCTCCTTCCAGGCGTGGACGATCCGCACGTGCGTGGTGCCGTCGCCCCGGTCCGCGAAGGTCCACTCGACGTCCATCCCCGTGGTGATCCCGGCGACGTGGCGGTAGACCACGGCGGGGCGGGCCTGGTCCAGGTGCATCTCCGACGCCCACCAGACGGGCCAGGGGAGGGGGCCGAAGGCGCGCCGGGCCGCCATCTCGACCAGCCCCGTCCCGAAGCCGTCTTTCCGCTGGAAGCGCACCCGGCGGTAGTGGGGGAGGAGCTCGGGCCAGCGCTCCACGTCGGCCGCCGCCTGGAAGCAGCGCTCCGGCGGGGCGCCCATCACCGTCTCGTCGACCGTGTGCACCGGGGCGCGCCCGTCAGCGGGGGACGAAGTCGGTGTCGCCGTCCACGCCCCGGCAGAAGGCGGTGATCAGCCGCACGGTGGCGTCGATGTCGTCGAGCGAGACGATCTCGTTGGGGGAGTGCATGTAGCGGTTGGGGAGCGAGACCACGGCGGTGGCCACGCCCCTGCGCTGCAGGTAGATGGCGTCGGCGTCGGTGGAGGTCGTGCGCGGGCTCGCCTGGATGGTGTAGGGGATCCCCTCGCGCTCGGCGGTCTCGGCCAGGCGCTCGAAGAGGAGCGGGTGGGCCGCCGAGCCGCGGGCCAGCACGGGGCCGCTCCCCAGCCGGTGGTCGCCCACCTGCTTCTTCTCGATCCCCGGCGCGTCGGTGGAGAAGGTGAGGTCCACCACGATGGCCACCTGCGGGTCGAGCGCGTACGCCGAGGTGCGCGCGCCCCCGCCGGAGAAGCCGATCTCCTCCTGCGTGGTGGCCACGGCGACCACCTCGGCGGCGGGCCCGGGGCCCCGGGCCAGCGCCCGCAGCACCTCGAGCACCACGAAGGCGCCGATGCGGTTGTCGATCGAGCGCGAGGCGATCAGCCCGCCGTGGAGCTCCACCATCTGGCAGTCCACCACCCCGGCGTCGCCCACGCGCAGGCCCCGCTGCAGCGCCGCGGCGCGGTCCTTCGCCCCCACGTCCACCCACAGCTCGTGGATCTTGACCGCCTTGTCGCGGTCGTCGTTCTTCATCAGGTGGATCGGCTTCTTGCCGACCACGCCCACCACGGGCCCGTTCCGGGTGAGGAAGCGGATGCGCTGGGCCACCAGCACCTGCGGGTCCCACCCGCCGATCCCCTCGATGTAGAGGAAGCCCTCGTCGTCGATGTGGGTGACCATCACCCCGATCTCGTCGATGTGGCCGGCCAGCATGATGCGCGGCGAGCCCCCGCGGCCCACCGAGGCCAGCGAGTTCCCCGCGACGTCGGCCGTCACGCAATCGGCGAAGGTCTCGGCCTCGGCCCGCCAGACGCGGGCGGCGGGCGTCTCGAACCCGGAGGGGCCGGGGGTGTCGAGGAGCCGTTTGAGGAACCCGTACGTGCTGTCTTCCATCGGGGTCGAGGTTGGATTTTCCGGGGAGGGAAAGGAGGAAGCGCTCACCCCGCGTCCGCCGCCGGGCGCGCCCCGGCCGCGCGGCGCGCCGCCTCGGGGGTGTAGGCGTGGTAGAGGTGCTTCGCCAGCACCTCGGCCGCGTACACCTCCGGCGGAAGGTCCTCCAGCGCGGCGAGCGCGCGGAGGGCCTCGGCCTGGCGGGGCGTGAGCTGCAGGGTGAGCGCTTCCTTCGGCATCAACGGAAACAACGTCCGGGACGCGCCGTCGGGGACGAGCCCGAACGAACGTCCGTCACAGGTGCATGCAGTACGGGTCCTTCCCGGCCGCGGGGGGTCCGCCCCTCCCCGCTTCGGAAGAGAATGCGGATCCGGGACGGTGCGAGTCCACCTCCCCGCCGACGCGCCTCCGACCGCCCGGCGGCCTCCCCTCCCTCACCCCTCCGCCGCCGCCTGGGCGTAGAGCTCCAGGAAGCCGGTGAGGATGCGGTGGGTCATCCCCCACACCACGTACCCCCGCGCGTCGAAGGCGGGGAAGGTGAGCGTGGCCCCGTCGGCCAGCTCGTGCAGGTACTCGGTCACCGCGTCGGGCTCCAGCAGCTCGCGCACGGAGATCCAGAGCGCCGTCTGCACCTCGTGGTTCGGCGCCGCCTCGGCGCCGGGGCCCACGGCGAACACGAACGGGGAGACCACGACGCTCGGCAGGCGCGCCGAGCGCGGCGCCAGGTCGTCCAGCGCGCCCAGGAGCCGCCCCTCGCGCGCCGGGTCGATCCCCACCTCCTCGCTCGCCTCGCGCGCCGCGGTGGCGGCCAGGTCGGCGTCCCCGGGCTGGGCGCGCCCGCCGGGGAGCGCCATGTGCCCCGACCACGGGTCGCCCTCGCGCTCGGCCCGCCGGATGAGCAGGAGCTCCGGGTCGGGCGCGGCGGCGGGCCGCAGGAGGAGTGCCACGGCGGCCCGCAGCGCGGCCGCGTCCGGCGGCGCGCGGAACGGCGGCCGCGACGCCAGGGCGGCCTCCAGCGCGGCGAAGCGGGCGTCGTTCACGGCGTTCGAGCGCGGGCTCCCGGGGTGCTCCGGCCGGCGTCTTGCCCGCCGCGAGGGGAGAGGTTATCACATTCCGTACAATCCGGCAACTTTCCGTCCGATTTCCGCCGCCGATGATACGACTCGAGGATATCCAGGCCGCCCGGGAGCGGGTCTGCAGCCGGGTGGTGCTGACCCCCTGCACGCCGTCGCAGGCTTTCGGCGAGGCGTTCGGGGGCAAGGCCTGGTTCAAGTTCGAGAACCTGCAGCGCACCGGCTCGTTCAAGGAGCGCGGGGCGCTGAACCGCATGCTCACGCTCCCGCCCGAGCAGCGCCGCCGCGGCGTGATCGCGGCCAGCGCGGGGAACCACGCCCAGGGGGTGGCCTTCCACGCCCGCCGGCTGGGGATCCCGGCCACCATCGTGATGCCCGAGCGCACGCCGCTCATCAAGGTGGCCAACACCGAGCGCTACGGCGCGCGGGTGGTGCTGCACGGCTCGGTGTACGACGAGGCGATGGAGGAGGCGCTGCGGATCCAGGCCGAGGAGGGGCAGGCGCTGGTGCACCCCTTCGACCAGGAGGAGATCATCGCGGGGCAGGGCACCATCGGGCTGGAGCTGCTGGAGCAGTGCCCGGAGGTGGACGTGGTGGTGGTGCCGGTGGGCGGCGGGGGCCTCATCTCGGGGATCGCGCTGGCGATCAAGGAGTCGCGGCCCGGGGTGCGCGTGGTGGGGGTCGAGTCGTCGGCGCTGCCGGCGGCGGTGCGGGCGCGCGAGGCGGGGAGCGTGGTGGAGATCCCCCCGGCCGACACCATCGCCGACGGGATCGCGGTGCGACGGATCGGCGAGAAGACCTTCGGCTACCTGGAGAAGTACGTCGACGAGCTGCTGGCGGTGGACGAGGAGGAGATCGCGGCGGCGGTGCTCCTGCTGCTGGAGCGCGAGAAGACGGTGGCCGAGCCGGCGTGCGCCACCACCGTGGCGGCGGTGGTGAACGGGCACGTGGAGGGGCTGGTGGGGAAGAACGTGGTGATGCTGCTCTCGGGCGGCAACGTCGACGTGACGCTGATCTCGCGCATCATCGAGCGCGGGCTGCGCCGGGACGGGCGCATGGTGCACCTGAACGTGCGGGTGAAGGACCGCCCCGGCGCGCTGGCGGCGCTCACCGCGCGGCTGGGCGAGTGCGGCGCCAACATCGTCTCGCTGGAGCACCGCCGCGGGCAGGAGGGCCTCTGGCTCACCGAGGCGGGAATCGAGCTGACGCTGGAGACGCGCGGCCTCGCCCACGTGGAGGAGCTGGTGCGGGCGCTCTCCGCGGCGGGGTACGTGGTGGAGCGGGGGTGAGCCTCGCGGTGCAGGCCGGGGATGCCGGGGGATGCCGGGGATGACGGGCGAATGAATTCGCGGCAACAACTACACGAAGTCCGCCTGCGCGGACTCCCGCGCGAGGATCCGCGCGCTCCGACGCGCCCCGGTGCGGTGTCGACAACTCGCACGAAGGAGAGGGATATGCACAGGCCGGCCACTCGGTTTTTCACTCTCGTGCTCGCGTTCGCCGCCGGCTGCACCTCGCCCGGCGTTCCCGGGGGGCAGCCGGAGGCGTCGGGCGGCGCCGCCGCGGGGCCGGTGCCGGGCGCGCCGCTGGAGAACACCGATTGGAAACTGCTCGAGCTCGGCGGCCGACCGGTGCGCGCCTCCGCGGACGCCGCCGGGCCGGACCTGCGGCTCGACCCGGCGCAGAAGCAGGCGGGCGGCAACGCCGGGTGCAATCGCTTCTTCGGCCCCTACGAGCTGAGCGGGCAGTCGCTGCGCCTCGGCCCGCTCGCCTCGACCCGCCGCGCGTGCGTGGACCCGGAGATGAACCGCCAGGAGGCCGCGTTCCTCCAGGCGCTCGGCGACACGCGCACCTGGCGCATCACCGCCGACACGCTCGTCCTCGCCGGCGAAGCCGGGCCGGTCGCGCGGTTCGTGGCGCAGTCCGGCAGGTAGGCGCCGGGCGAATGAATTCGCTGCAACGACCACACGAAGTCCGCCTGCGCGGACTCCCGCGAGGAGATCCGCGCGCTGCGACCGGTCCCGGTGTGGTGTCGGGGATGTTCGCGGTTGAATTGAAGCCTCGCGGGGTTTGCGAGGCTTTCTGCCGTTGTTGCCGCGGCTTCAGCCGCCTTCGGCGAGGAACCCCGGCCGGCATCGGCGGCATGCGGCGCCCGACGAGCCGGACGCCGACCATCCACCGAGCACAGCCCTTGTCCGACGACTTCCTTTCGGTGCGGGACCGCATCTTCGCGCGGGACGGGTTCCGCTGCGTGTACTGCGCGGGGCTCTACCCGGTGGAACTGCTGTCGCTGGACCACGTGCAGCCTCGCATGCGCGGCGGCGACAACTCCGACGGCAACCTGGTCACCGCCTGCAAGGCCTGCAACACGAAGAAGGGCAACCTCCCCGCCTGGGCCTGGCTCGCCGAGAACCCCGACGAGCGCGCCAACTTCCTCCGCTACGCCACCGCCGTCTGGCCCCGACTGCGCCGCGCCGTGCAGGAGGCCGCCCGGAGCTGACCCCGCCGCCCATCGTGCCCAACATCAGTTCACGTCTCCCGATCGGCGGCCGGGGCGGGCATCCCTTTCGTTGCAAATCGCGCAGGTCTCTGTTGAACAATGACTTACAGCACGGGAAACGGATGGGAACGATCGATGCATGGGCGGCTGAGCGGCGGCTCATGGCGTCCGGTTTGCATGTGGGCTTCCGCGGGTGGGCGGCGCGTGGTAGCGCGCGGGGCTCGCGTCGATTCCGACCTGAAGTGCAGCAGCAGGAGAGCGCAGTGCCGCGAAGCAAGATCATGCAGATGGAGCGCGTGCTGAGCTTCGCCACGCGCCTTCTGGAGGAGGTCCGCAGCGACGTCGGCAGGGCCAAGATGGATGGGTCGGACACCCCGCCGCGCCTTCGCAGCGTCCACGAGCGCCCCGGCCACGCCACCCCCGAGTTCCGCACGCTGAACATCCCGGTCCCCGACCGCTTCGGGGGCCTCTCGCCCGAGGTGCTCTCCGGCATCATCGCGCGCTACGCCGAGACCAAGAAGCCCGACTGCCTCATGCTGGCCCTGGAGGCCGAGATGGACGACGGGCCGGTGCTGATCGCCGAGGTGCGCTGCAAGTACGGGACGCGGCTCTTCTGGATGCAGCCCTTCACGGTGACCGGCCGGGGGGTGGAGTGGGGCGAGCCCCTCAACGACGGCTGGCGCGACCCCGGCGAGGAGGAGATGATCCTCGACGCCGCCTTCGCCCGGGGAGCCGCCGCCGCCGCGCGCTGAAAGATCCCGGAGCGGCGGCAGCCGAAAGCCTCGCCGGCCGAACCCGCGGAGTGCGGGATGGCCGGCGAGGCTTCATGATTCGTAGGGGCGAGGCATGCCTCGATCGAGGAAGCCAGCCCGTGCGCGGAAGACGGCCTCTTGCGCCGATGCCGCCTGTGCTCGGACTCGCATGCTCGCCCCTACGAAACACATCGCGTTGATTCCCGCCCGGCCGCTCGCGGCGGACCGTCTACCCCACCTCCGACGAGCGCCGCTCTACCGGGTCGGCCGCGCCGGGGCGGGGGGCCTGGCCGAAGCGGCGGTCCAGCTCGGCCCAGAGGTCGTCGAGCGCCAGCCCCTTCGCGCGCCAGAGCACCAGCAGGTGGTAGAGCAGGTCGGCGGACTCGGAGCGGAGCTGCTCCACGCCCTCGTTCTTGGCGGCGATGATCGTCTCCGCCGCCTCTTCGCCCACCTTCTTCAGGATCTTGTCGACCCCCTGCTGGAAGAGGTAGGTGGTGTACGACCCCTCCGGCCGCCCGGCGTCGCGCGCGGCCACGATCTCCTCGACGCGGGCGAGCACGGGGCGCGGGTCGGCGGCCCGGGACAGCCCGTCGGCCCCGGCCGCGCGGAAGAAGCAGCTCCGCTCGCCGGTGTGGCAGGCCGGGCCCGTCTGGCGGACGCGGTAGAGCACGGCGTCGCCGTCGCAGTCCAGCCGCACTTCCACCACCTCCTGCGCGTTCCCGCTCGTCTCCCCCTTCTTCCACAGCTCGCCGCGCGAGCGGCTCCAGTAGTGCGCCCGCCCGGACTCCGCGGTCAGCCGCAGCGCCTCGGCGCTGGCCCAGGCCAGCATCAGCACCTCGCCGGTGCGCGCGTCCTGCGCCACGACGGGGACCAGGCCGCGCTCGTCGAGCTTCACTTCGTCGATCCAGGACATCCGTCGGAAAAGTGCGAAGTGCGAAGTGCGAAGTGCGATTTCAGAGGGGACGTGCGGAATCCGGGCTCCGCGCGTAGCTTCCCGCCGCGCAACGTAAGCGGCGGCGCGTGACGGAGGCAACCGTGCCGCCTTCCGACCTCGGTGTTCGCACTTCGCACCTCGCACTTCGCACTGGAAAGACCGATGCTGCCCCACGCGCTGGAGCGGGTGCCGCGCTGGGCCGACGCCTGGAGGCGGACGGGCCGGCTGGTGCTGCTGCTCGACTTCGACGGCACCCTGGCTCCCATCGTCGACCGCCCGGAGCTGGCCGCCATGCCCGGGGCCACCCGCCGCGCGCTGGAGCGGCTGATGGCGATGCCGGGCGTGGAGGTGGCCGTGGTGAGCGGGCGCGGGCTGGCCGACGTGCGCGAGCGCGCGGCGATCCCCGGCATCGCCTACGCGGGGAACCACGGGATGGAGATCCACGGCCCCGGCGTCGACCGCGTGCACCCCGAGGCGGCCGCGGCGCGCCCGCGGCTCGAGGAGGCCGTCCGCCGGCTGGCGCCGCTGGTGGCGCAGGTCCCCGGCGCGTTCGTGGAAGACAAGGAGCTGACGCTCAGCGTGCACTTCCGCCTGGCGCCGCGCGAGCGCCTGGGCGCCCTGACGCAGGCGGTGGCCGGCACGGCCGCGCTCCTGGGGCTCCGGATGACCACGGGGAAGCAGGTGCTGGAGGTGCGCCCGCCGGTGGACTGGGACAAGGGGAGGGCCGTGCTCTTCCTGCTGGACCAGATGCGCCCGCCCGCCGGCGCGGCGGTCCTCTACCTGGGCGACGACCGCACCGACGAGGACGCCTTCCGCGCGCTGCGCGACCGCGGCTCCGGCGAGGGCGTGCTGGTCGCCGAGCACCCGCCCGAGGACTCGGCGGCGAGCTCGTACCTCCGCGAGCCGGCGGAGGTGGGCGAGCTGTTCGCGGCGCTGGCGGAGGCGGGGGAGGGCGGGGGGGCCTGGGCGAAACGCGACGCGGGGGCCCCCGGGTGAGGGCCCCCGCGCGCCTGCCGATGGCGCTCGCGGCGTCAGACCGGACGGCGGCCGGTGATGATCCGCCACGCGATCACGATGACCGCGATGATCAGCAGGAACACGGCGATGCTCTTCAGCGCGGCGAACACGCCGGTGAAGCCGAGCAGCGCCAGGACCAGCAGCACGATGCCGATGATGAGGATCAGGTCCACGATTCCCTCCCCCTGTCAGGGGTGAACAGTTGAGTACAGCGCACTCTCGTCACAGATGAGAGGCAATCCGCGTGCCTGATACGTAAGCTCCGTACTCATAGGCACTTGTGCCGCATCCGCGTTGCCGGGCCCGGACGGGGCCGATATCTTCCCGCGCATGCCGACCCCCCGCATCTCGCACGTGCCGCCGGGCTCGCAGGACCTGCTGGCGGGCGACGTCCGCCGGCGGCGCCGCATCCAGGGCGCCTGGTTCGGGCTGGCCGAGGCGCACGGCTACCAGGAGGTGATCCCCCCCACCTTCGAGTACGAGGAGGTGTTCACCACCAGCGCCGGGCCCGAGCTGGCCGCGCGCCTCATCCGCTTCGTGGACCGCGACGGGCGGCTGGTGGCCCTGCGCGCCGACTTCACCTCGGCGATCGCGCGCGTGGTGGCCACGCGGCTGGCCTCGGCGCCCCTGCCGCTCCGGCTGAGCTACGCGGGGAAGGTCTACCGCCAGGAGCCGGAGGGCGGCGGGCGCCGGCGCGAGCTCTTCCAGCTGGGCGCGGAGCTGATCGGCGACGCGGGCGCCGAGGCCGACGTGGAGGCGCTCCGGCTGGTGCTGTCGCTGCTGCGCGCGCTGGGCCTGAGCGAGTTCCAGATCAACCTGGGCGACATCCGCTTCGTCCGTCCGCTCTTCGCGGGGCTGGAGCCCGCGGCGGCGGAGGCGCTGCGCGCGGCCATCGACCGCAAGGACCGCGCGGCGCTGGCGGCGATCGCGCGGCAGGCGGACGCCCCGGCGGCGGCGGCGCGCGCGCTGGTGGAGCTCCCGGAGCTGATCGGCCGGGGCGGCGTGCTGCAGCGGGCGCGCTCGCTGGCGTCCGCGCCCGAGGCCGAGGAGGCGATCGGGCGGCTCGCGGCGGTGGACGCGCTGCTCACCCCCGAGGAGCGCTCGCGCGTGGTGTACGACCTGGGCGAGATCCGCGGGCTGGGCTACTACACGGGGATCCAGTTCGAGGTGTTCGTGGCGGGGGTCGGGCGTGCGGTGGGCTTCGGCGGGCGCTACGACGGACTGCTGGCGCTGTACGGGCTGGACCGGCCGGCGGTGGGGTTCGCGCTGGAGACCGACGCGCTGGCCGACCTGCTCGCGGAGGAGGGATGAGCCGGCCGCTGCGGATCGCCCTTCCCAAGGGGCGGATGATGGAGGAGGCGCTGGCGCTGTTCGGGGCGATGGGCGCGGGGCTCGATCCGGCGGCGCGCGACTCCCGGCGCCTGATCCTGCCGTCGGCGGACGGGCGCTTCGAGTTCCTCCCGGTGAAGAGCGGCGACGTGCCGGTCTACGTGGAGGCCGGGGTGGCCGACGCGGGGGTGGCGGGGCTCGACGTGCTGGACGAGGCCGGGCCCGACGTGCTGCGGCCGCTGGACCTGGGCTTCGGCGGGTGCCGGCTGGCGGTGGCGGGGCCCCGGGGCGCGCCGTACCCCGGGCTGCCGGGGGGGCGCACGCCGCGGGTGGCCACCAAGTACGTGGAGTCGGCGCGGCGCTTCTTCGCGGGGCGCGGGGTGCAGGTGGAGCTGGTGCGCATCTCCGGCTCGGTGGAGCTGGCGCCGCTCCTGGGGCTCTCGGACTGGATCGTGGACCTGGTGCAGACGGGGCGCACGCTGGACGAGAACGGCCTGGTGGTGTTCGAGGAGATCGGCGCCTCGACGGCGCGGCTGATCGTGAACCGCGCCAGCCACAAGCTGCGCCTGGAGGAGCACCAGCGGCTGATCGCGGACCTGGCCGCGGCGCTGGAGCGCAGGGGACAGGGGCCGGGAAGCGACTCGTAGGGGCGAGGCATGCCTGAGGCAGGCCTCGCCCGTCCGGCGGCGGAGCCGCCGGGGCCCTCTCCCCCGCGCGGCCCCGGTCGTTCGTTCCTCACGACCAGGGGCCGCGCTCCCCTCTCCCAGACTGCGGGAGAGGGGAAACACCTCGGCGCTGCGCGCGACAAAACCGCGCGAGAGGCGGTTGAAGCCTCGCGGGGTTTGCGAGGCTTTCCGTGGTTCCAGCGGGCGGGTTTACCCGCTCGCGACCCGGCGCTTCGCGCGACGAACCCCGCGTGAGGGATGCGCGCCCGGAGGGCCGGGACACGGGCGTGCCGGGGGTTTGGCACGACCGGGGCCCGGCGCCGTTGGGCACAGTCGTTTCGTGCCCTACGGCGCGCGCAGCCCGGCCCGGAGCGCAGCGGAGGGACACGCCCGGATCCGCGGTCGCCGTTGCCGTTGGCCGTTCGCCGTTACGAGAGACAGAACTTCCGAGATGAAGATCCGCACCCTGCGCGCCGCGCCGCCGTTCGACGAGCTGCGCGAGATGGCGGCGGCCGCCGCGACCGACGACCCGGAGCTGCGCGAGGCGGTGGCTCGCATCGTGGCCGACGTGGCCGCGCGCGGGGACGCGGCGCTGGTGGAGTACACGCGGCGCTTCGACAACCTGGACGTCTCCACCGGCGCACAGCTGCGCGTCGGGACGGAGGAGCTGGAGCGCGCCGCGGCGGCGATCGACCCGGCGCTCCTGCAGTCGCTGGAGCGCGCCGCGGAGAACGTCCGGAGCTTCCACGAGCGGCAGCGCGAGCACGGCTTCGTGGACTGGCTCCCCGACGGCTCGCTGCTGGGGCAGAAGGTGGCGCCGCTCCGGCGGGTGGGGATCTACGTTCCCGGCGGGCGCGCGGCGTACCCGTCGTCGGTGCTGATGAACGCGATCCCGGCCGCGGTGGCGGGCGTGGAGGAGATCGCGATGGCGTCGCCGGCGCCCGGCGGGGTGGTGCTCGACGTGGTGCTGGCGGCGGCGCACGTGGCGGGGGTGACGGAGGTGCTGCGCATCGGCGGGGCGCAGGCGGTGGCGGCGCTGGCGCACGGGACCGAGAGCATCGCCCGCGTGGACAAGATCGTGGGCCCCGGCAACAAGTGGGTGGCCGAGGCCAAGCGCCAGGTGTTCGGGCGGGTGGACATCGACATGGTGGCGGGCCCGTCGGAGATCCTGGTGATCGCGGACGAGTCGGCGGACCTGGTGCACGCGGCGGCGGACCTGATCGGGCAGGCGGAGCACGATCCCGACGCCATCGCCTGGCTGGTGACGACGTCGGAGGCGCTGGCCGCGGCGGTCCCCGCCGAGATCGAGCGCCTGCTGCGGGCGAACCCGCGGCGCGAGGTGGCGCGCGCGGCGCTGGAGGCGAACGGGGCGATCGTCGTGGTCCCCGACCTCGAGGCGGCGGCGCAGGCGGCGGACCTGCGGGCGCCGGAGCACCTGGAGCTGCTGGTGGCGGAGCCGCTGGCGCTGGCGGGGCGCATCCGCAACGCGGGGGCGATCTTCCTGGGCCCCAACTCGCCGGAGCCGATGGGCGACTACTTCGCGGGCCCCAACCACGTGCTGCCGACGGGCGGGACGGCGCGCTTCGCCAGCCCGCTGGGCGTGTACCACTTCGTGAAGCGCACCAGCCTGATCGGCTACTCGCGCGAGCGCCTGCGCGCCCACGCGGGCGACGTGATCCGGCTGGCGGAGGCCGAGGGGCTGCACGGGCACGCGGAGGCCGTGCGGGTGCGGCTGTAGCGTTTCGGCGCGGCGGCCGGCGGCCCTCACCCGGCGCCGCTACCGCGTCGCCACCCTCTCCCGACTTCGGGTGAGGGTACTTTGCAGAGCCTGGAGCGGGAAGGCGGATCTTGTCGCGCACCGTCTCCTTCGCGTGCTCGTGCGGGCAGGCGCGCTACGACGCCTCGTCGAGCTTCACCTTCGTGTTCTGGAACGACGGGCTGGACGCGCTGGAGGAGTGAAGCCTCGACAACCCGTACCGCTACTGCGACGACGGGAGAAGGGTCGACGGCGGCGAGCTCCTGCGCTGGTGGGAGGACACGCTCGCCACGCTGCGCGCCGTGGAGCTCCCCACCCTGTACCGGGTCTGGCGCGAGTGGCGGGGGCCGCACGGCACGCTCGCGGCGAGCGACGCGGCCTACTTCCGGTGGCGTGGGACGGTCTACATGGCCGAGGACGTCTTCGACCGGCTGTCCGCCGTCCCGATGGCGCCGGAGGTGTGGGAAGAGCGCCGGTCCGAGGTGCCCTACGATCCACCCGTGCTGGAGGAGGTGGCGCCGGAGGTGGCGGCCGCGCTCGCGCCGTCGTCCGGTTCGGCGCGGGGCCAGGTGCGGCTCTCGGTCGAGGCGTTCGAGCGCCTCTTCCGCGGGACGCCGCTCACGCTGGAGCACGGCGAACTGCTGGACTTCTACGCCCGCGAGCTGCGCGAGATCGAGGTCGTCGTCCGGCACGCGGCGGAGCGCGGCGAGTCCGTCGAGCTGTTCATCTCGTGACGATCTGGAGCCGGCCCCGCGACGGCTCGTAGGGGCGAGCCTGCGAGTCCGGCACGGGCGGGACCGGCGCAAGAGGCCGCCTGTCGCGCATGGATCGGCATCCGCCGGGCGAGGCAGGCCTCGCCCCTACGATGGGATTCCCATCGACCTGAGAAACGACCCTGGACGGAGCTTCCCGTTGAAGGTTCTCTACGCGCTGGTCTGCGAGGACGCGCGCGAGCGGCAGGACGGCCGGCTCGACGTGCACGGCATCTTCCACCAGCTCTACGCGCCCGGCTTCCCGGCGCAGCAGGAGCGGCTGACGCTCGCCGTCGCCGTCGAGTGGGAGCCGCACGAGCGGGGGACCATCGACCTCTCCATCGACCTGATGGACCCGAGCAGCAGCCCCGTGCTCAGCATCAAGGGCCAGACGGAGGTGGGCGAGCGCCAGCCGATGCAGGGTCCGCCGCTGACGCGCCTGGTGATGCCGCTGGAGCGCGTCGTCTTCCCCGCGGAAGGCACGTACGTCTTCGAGCTGGCCGTCAGCGGCGAGCGCGCGCGGCTGGCCCCGCTGCACCTGATCCGGGACGTGGGGATGCATTGAGGTCGGGCGCGCTTCGCCTGCTTCGGTCCGGGCGGCTGAAGCCGCAACTACAATGGCAGGAAGCCTCGCAAACCGCGCGAGGCTGCAGGGCTGCTTTCCGTGCGCGACCCGGTCTTTTCGACCGTCGACGGTGTCATTCCCGCCGGTGCGGCGGCGTTCTCCGTCGGAAGATGCAGGGTCGATCGATCCGTTCAACGCCGGAGACTGCCGATGCGATTCGTCCGTTCGCGACTTCTCTCCACCTTCGCCGCCGCGGCGGTGCTCGCTGCGTCGGGCGCCGCCTGCTCCCAGCTCACGGGCGGCGAGCCGCTCGAGCCCGGGAGCGTGCTCTTCGAGGTCGAATACGTGAACTTCGCGTGGGCGCCGACCTGGTACGGCTTCCACGTGGACCGCGACGGGAACGTCTCCCGCTACCGCCTGGACAACCCCCGGCCGGCGGACTCCGCCGACGAGGTGTTCAGCGAGGCGGAGCTGCGCGCGAAGTACGACCAGAACGGCCAGCTGCTGACGACGCTCCCCTCCGGCGAGGTCCTGGCGCGCTACCAGCGCGTCGACGAGGCGATCGCCGGGCCGTACACGGAGCCGCGCGGCACCTGCGCCGACGCGGGCGGGGTCCGCTACAGCGCGATGGTCTACGACGCGTCCACCGGCGCCTACCGCCGCGTGCTCCTGCGCCAGACGGGCGACATCGCGCGGGCGAACCTCTCGGCCGCGGCGCGCGAGCTGTTCGCCTGGCTCAAGCAGCTCGACCCGGAGTTCGCCCAGATCTCCGGCTGCGACCCGTTCGGCGGCTGAGCGTCCCGCCTGGATTCCCCGGACGGCCGGCGGGCCGTGCGCTCCGGCGCACGGCCCGCCGGTTTTTGTCAGCGCTCGGCTTGCGGCTCGACCCACCCGCCCGCAACTTGAGGCGACTCTCAACGGGAGGTGGTCGATGGGAATGCTCGACGAGCTGGCGCAGCAGATCAGCAGCCGCACCGGGATCCCCGCCGACAAGGCGGAGGCCGCGGCGCGAACGGCGGTGGAGTTCCTCGACTCGCGGCTCCCCGCGCCCGTCGGCGGGAACCTGGCCAAGCTGGTGCACGGCGGCGGGGGAGGGGGCGGCGGGATGCCCGACCTGGGGAAGATGGCCGGCGGGCTCGGCGGGATGCTCGGCGGGAAGTAGCGTCCACCGGATCACCGGGCGCGGAAGAGGCGCGGGGGCGATGCCGCTCCCGCGCCTCTGCGATTCAGGACACATGGCCCCGCGCCGGACCCGGCGCGGCCTGTCTCACTCGGGTCCGCCCGACGAGGCGGAGCGGCGCGGCGCCGGGCCCACCTGGCGGAGGAGCTCGCGGACGGCGGCGTCGAGCTGGCTGTCGCGGCCGGTGTAGCTCTCGCCGAGCGGGCGCGTGACCGGCACGTCCACCGGGCGCGGGTTGAGCTCCATGTTCTCCCCCGCCGCGGTGGTGATGCGGGTGCCGGGGATGCGCAGCACGGTGCCGTCCACCAGCGGCACGTTGCCCGTGTAGATGATCCACCCCGCCGTCGGCTCGCCCACCACCTTCCCCAGCCCCAGCGCGCGGTAGCCTTCCGTGAAGTCCTCCGCGTCGGAGAGCGAGTGCTGGTTGGTCACCAGCACGGTGGGCGCCTCCAGCGCGCGCTGGCCCAGCACCGTCCGCGCCGGGCCCGCCGGCTGGCCGCGCGGGGTCATCACCAGGTACGGGCGCCGCGCGAACACGTCGAGCGCGTAGGCGTTCACGAAGCCGCCGTTGTTGTTGCGCACGTCGATCACCACCCCCTGCCGGGCGTGGTTCTCGGCGTCGAGGTCCACGTACAGCTGCGCCAGCGACGCCGCCGACATGTCGAACATGTGCACGTAGCCCAGCCGCCCCTCGCTCACCCGGGCCACGTAGGCGCGGTTCTTCTCCACCCAGTCGCGGTAGAGGAGCCCCTTCTCGGTGGCCGCGTTCACCGGCCGCACCGGCACCTCGCGCGTCCTCCCCCCGCTGCCGACCGTCAGCACCACCCGCCGGCCGATGCGGTGCTCCAGCAGCGCGTCCAAGTTCGTGTCCCGCTCGACGCGGACCCCGTCCACCGCCAGCAGCTCGTCGCCCGCGGCCACGTTCCCCGCCAGCGCCGCGGGGCCGAGCGGGACCACCTCGGCCACGCGCAGGCGGCCCGAGCGCTCGTACTCGGCGGGGTCGAAGCGCAGCCCCAGCCGCCCGGTGGTCTGCTGGGCGCTCCCCGCGGGCCCGCTGACGCCCAGGTGCGAGGCGTTCAGCTCGCCCACCATCAGCGCCAGGATGCGGCGCATCTCGTCGGGGGTGCGCGCGCCCGCCACCTGCGGCCCGTACGTCTGGCGCACCTGCTCCCAGTCCACGCCGTGCATGCGCGGGTCGTAGAAGTTCTCGCGCAGGTAGCCCCACGCCTGGCGGAAGACGGCCTCCTTCTCGCGCTCGAAGTCCACGTCCATCTCGGCCGAGACGGAGAGCACGCGCGGCTGGCGGCTCTCCAGCGGCACCACGTTGATCCGCCCCTGGTCCAGGTAGAACACCTCCTTGGAGTCGGGCGAGAACCAGGCGTCGCGCTTGGCGCCCGCGGTGGAGGTGAGCTGCCGCGCGACGGGCGTCTCCCGCGCCAGCTCGTCGAGCGAGTAGACGTAGAGGTTCTGCTGGCCGGCCGCCGACGCGATCATCAGCAGCCACTTGCCGTCGGGGCTGATCGTCTGCGCGCCGACGTCCACCCCCACGGGGACCGGGCTCAGCCGGCGGCGGATCCCGTCGAACACGATCTCCACCGGCTTCCTGCCGCGCCCGGCCGGCGCCGCGCGGGCCGAGTCCCCGGCGGCGGCCGCGCGGGCGGGCGGCGCCTCGGGGCGGGGCTCCTGGCGCTGCTCGGGCGGGGTGAGGGTGGGCGGCGCCTCCTCGCGGAAGAGGTCGCGGAACTGGTCTTCGCGGAAGCGGGGGAGCCGCGGCACCAGGTCCACCCGCACCACCTGCCCGCCCTCGGTGCGCTGGCTGGTGTCGAGGAGGAGGTAGGTGCCGTCGGGGCTCCAGGAGACGGTGTTGCCGAAGACGTTGGCCAGGAAGCTCACCTGGCGCGGCTCGCCGCCCGCGGCGGGGACCACGTAGGCGTTGGTGAAGAGCTGCTCGTCGGCCGAGAGGTAGGCCAGCCAGCGGCTGTCGGGCGACCAGGCGAAGGCGCCGGTGGCCACGAACGGCGGCCGGTCGAAGTAGCCCGTGGCGAGCAGGCGCTCCTGCCGGGTGGCGGGGTCGACCACGCGCAGCTCGCGCGCGTCGCGCGTGAAGGCCACGAGCTTCCCGTCGGGGGAGAAGCGCGGGGCCACGTCGGCGTGCGCCCCGCGCGTGAGCTGCGTCTCCGTGCGGGACGCGAAGTCGAAGAGGTAGAGGTTGGAGGCGCCGTCGCGCTCCGAGGCGTAGACGATCCGGCGGCTGTCGGGCGCCCAAGCCAGCTGCGACTCGCGCCCCGCCGTGGTGGTCACCCGCTCCGCGTCGCCGCCGTCCTTCGCCGAAGCCGCGAAGACCTCGCCGCGGGCCACGAACGCCACCTTCTTCCCGTCGGGCGAGAGGGCCAGCTCCTGGAAGTCGCCGGTGAGGGTGCGGTGCTCCACCCCGGGCGCGGCGGGCGCGCCGTGGAGCGAGACCGGCACCTCCCGGGCGTCGCCGCTCGCCGTGTCCAGCCGCCAGACGCGGAAGTCCCGCTCGAAGACGATGGTGCGCCCGTCGCGGCTGATGGAAGGGAAGAGCACCCGCCCCTCGCGGAACGAGGTGAGCGCGCGCGGCTGCCCGCCCAGCGGGTGCACCCACAGGTTCTGCGCGCCGCCGCGGTCGGAGACGTAGTAGAGGCTGCGCCCGTCGGGGGCCCACAGCGGCCACGCCTGCCGGGCGCCACGCGGGGCCACCTGCTCGTAGCGGGGCGGCGAGCCGGCGCGGACCAGCCAGATCTCGCTCTCGTCCAGGTGGCTGTGCCCGCGGCGCCACCACTGCGAGGCGCCCACCCCGCGCGCGGCCACGGCGATCGTCTGCCCGTCGGGGCTCTCGGCCGCGCCGAACTCGCTGGTGTAGCGGTCGGCGCTCACGGGCATCGGGGTGCCGCCCTCCACGCTCACGCGGAAGACGTCGTTCATCCCCGAGATGTCGCGGCTGCTGGAGGAGAAGTAGAGGAAGCGCCCGTCGCGCGACCACCCGTCGAGCTGGTCGAGGCCGTCGTCGAACGTCAGCCGCTTCAGCTCGCCCGTGCCGAAGGTGAGCACGTAGACGTCGCCGTTGCCGCTGCGGGTGGAGACGAACGCCAGCCGGCGCCCGTCGGGCGAATAGAGCGGGCGCGACTCGCTGGCGGGGTGCGACACCAGCAGCCGCGCCTCGCCGCCGGCGCCCGGCACCCCCCAGACGTCGCCCCCCGAGACGAAGGCGATCTCGCTCCCGTCCGGCGAGATGGCCGGCTCGGCGAAGGAGGGGCGGGCCTCGGGTGCGCGCTGGGCGGCGAGCGTCGTGGCGGCGCCGAGGAGCGCGAGGAGCGGGAAGGCGGAGAGCGAGCGCATGGCGGTGGACGTGCGATGGTGGACGGCGTCGGTGGCTGAGAGCGAAGCTAGGCGCCCGGCGCGGTCGGGGCAAACCCGGGTGGTACCGGATTGTCGCGGGGGCAGCCCGTCACGTTTTTTGCCGGTGATCACCGCGTGCGATGCGCCCCGAGGTGAGAGATTGGAGCATCCGTCGACCCGCGGGGGGCGAAATCCGGCAGGGGAACCGTCGACGCGCAGCCTCACCTGTCGAGCACGCGGATGATGCTGATCGACGATCTGCTTCGGTATTCGCGGTCGAAGTTCCCGTAGGGGCGAGGCCTGCCTCACAGTTGTCGAAAGTGTCGAAAAGCAGCGTCGCTATTCGATCCAGTGAGGCTCGGGTAGCCAAGGCGATCCACTGCTTTCGACGTGCAGGCGCATGGGTTTTCGGCTACCGCCTAGAAAATCCATCCAGTGCGTTCGGCGAAAGTCCTTGATACGCCTAGCTGATTTGGACTTTCGACAACTGTGAGGCCTGCCTCGCCCGGATGGCCGAAGGCCATCACGCGGCGACATGCCCGGCCCGCTTCGACGAGCTTTGGTGTTGCGACAGGCAGCGGGCGAGGCAGGCCTCGCCCCTACGAGCCCGATTACCGGATCAGATTCTCAATCGGCGTAATCAGCTCGGCCGCGCCGCGCCCCGCCCGCCGGCGGGAGCACGCGCCCAGGTCACCGCGGCACTGCGCGCCGCAGCCGGGCGTTCCGGCGGGCTCTTCCCAACCACGAAGGAGGGACGCATGAAGAAGCTGACGCTCACCCTGGAGCAGCTGAAGGTGGACACCTTCGTGGCCGGACCCGCCGGGCTCTCCCCCGGCACCGTGCGCGCGCACGACACCGACCCGCAGCCCCTCCCCGGCGAGGACAAGGCGGCGCCGGCGATCAGCTGGGACACCATGTGCGAACGGACGATCTGCTTCACCTGCGACCGCATGTGCCCCTCGGACCCGACGGTCTGCTACACGGGGAGCGCTCCCGCCTGCTGCGTCTAAAGCCGGGGTGCCCCGGGCCGCGCCCATACGAGATAGCGCCGGGGGTGGGGCTTCATACCACGTTTCCGAGCATTGTTCTGGTTCGCGAGAAACAGATTGGCATCACACAGAGGACACGGAGGACACGGAGAGAACTTCAATCTCTTCCGCTGTTCCTCTGTGTTCTCTGTGCCCTCTGTGTGAGACCTTTTC
>DASVWD010000040.1 GCA_036389795.1 Longimicrobium sp. | reverse complement strand
CGATACCCCCTGTGGCGGCGGCGTCCCGGCCCTGTCGGGCGCGCATCCCTCACGCAGGTTTCGTCGCGGCGATGAAGTTCCGTAGGGGCTGGCATCCGCCGGTCGAGGCATGCCTCGCCCCTACGATCCGGCGCGTGGCTGTTCCGTCGCGCGCAGCGCCGAGGTGTTTCCCCTCTCCCGCAGTCTGGGAGAGGGGAGCGCGGCCCCTGGTCATGAGGAACGAACGACCGGGGCCGCGCGGGGGAGAGGGCCCCCACGCGCGCGCAGGGCGGCCGATGCGCTCGGCCGCCCTGCGTTCGACGTCGATCGTGCTCGACCGCGTCCGGTCTCAGCTCGCGCGGTTGTACACCAGCTTGTAGGTGAGCGGGCGGGGCAGGCGCGGCGAGGTGATGGTCACGTTCATCGTCAGCGTGTTGCCGTCCGCGCTGATCGAGTACACGTTCAGGCGCTGCCCGTCCTCGGCCTTGAAGGTCTGCTCCAGGCGCCCGTTCTCCCACTCGGTGGAGAGGTCGAACACCTCGCCGTCCTCGCGCCGCCACTTGATCGGCGCCCCGTTGGCCGGGCTCACGATCGGGCTCCGGTTCTCCAGCGTGACCGTCACGTTGCGCTGGTCGAAGTCGATCCGCACGCGCTCGTACATGGGGTTGGTGCGCACCAGGCGCCCGCGCGCGATCGGGCGGGTGACGAAGCTCATCCGCGCCACCGCGGCGTCGATGGCGGTGCGAACGTTGTCGCTCGCCTGCCGGTTGAGCGTGAACGTGCCGCGCATGCTCGACTCCTGCGCGGCGCCGGCGGCCGGCAGCGCGGCGGCCAGGGCCAGGGCGCAGAGGAACGGGACGAGGCGGGTACGGCGCATGGGCGAGCCTCCGGTTGCAAAGGGAAAAACGTGTCGCGGGAGCGCCGCACGAGGGCGGCGCGGGGAAGACGCCGGGAACGGAGCGGCAATCTAAGCACGCTCCGCGGCGCGCGGTAGGGCGGCGCCATTCATCTGTAGTCCTTGCGTTTACCCGCTCCCGCGCCCGAAGTTTCCTGAAACCCCGCGCCCGGGCGCGGCGTACCAGCCGCCGCATTCCCGCGCCGCGCCGCCGGCGCGCCCTGCATCCCCCCGATTCCACCCAAAGGCCGTCCCGATGGCAGACGAAGCCCGCGCCACCCGCATCCTCACCGGCATCGACCCGCGTAGCTGGGAGCACCCCGCCGACCGCGCCGCGCTCAACGCCCTGCGCAAGATCACCGGCTTCGACGAGGTCCTGCGCAAGGTGCTGGGCCTGCTGGGCGGCGAGAGGGGGGTGCGGCTCCTCTTCCTCTCCAGCGCGGTGCGCGTCACGCCCACGCAGCACCCGAAGCTGCACCAGATGTGGGGCGAGGTCATGCGCACCCTCGACGCCCCCGAGCAGTACGCGCTGTACGTCACCCAGAACCCCACCTACAACGCGATGGCGCTGGGGATCGACCAGCCCTTCGTGATCCTGCACTCCGAGATGGTGCGCGACTTCGCCGACGACGAGATCCGCTTCGTGATGGGGCACGAGCTGGGGCACGTGATGAGCGGCCACGCCATGTACACCACCCTGCTCGTGCTGCTGCTGCGCCTGGCCAGCAGCCAGTTCTCCATCCTGGGGCTCGCCGCCATCCCCATCCTGCTGGCGCTGCTCGAGTGGAGCCGCAAGGCCGAGCTGTCGTGCGACCGCGCCGGCGTCCTGGCCGTGCAGGAGCCCGATCCCGGCATGCGGACCATGCTCAAGTTCGCGGGCGGCGCCTTCACCGAGTCCAACCTGGCCGACTTCATCCAGCAGGCCGAGGAGTACCGCGCCGCCGGCGACCTGGCCGACCAGGTCTACAAGGTGCTGAACGTGCTGTGGGTCACGCACCCCTTCCCGGTGGTGCGCGTGGCCGAGATGCGCAACTGGTTCGAGAGCGGCGCCTACGAGCGCATCCTGGCCGGCGAGTACCACCGGCGCGGCGAGGGCGGCGGCCGCTACAGCGAAGACGTGGCCGAGGCCGCGCGCACCTACCGCGAGAGCGCGAAGGAGACCTTCGGCCAGGCCGCCGACGCCGCGCGCCGCGTGGTGGATTCGTTCCGCTCGGGCTTCGGCAGGCAGTAGCGGCGCTCTCGCCCAGAGCGGCGTCGAACGCAGGTAAAACCTGGATTCTACACGACTTGCACGCTCCGTACACCTCCGCCGCGGCGACGGCTTCGAAGGTGAGTCGAAGCCAAGTGGGGCCTGGTTTGAACAAAGTGGAACCGCACTTGCATCATGCCCCGGCGGCGCGGACGGGCCGCGTCGTGGAAACCCGCCCATCGGAGAGCGGAACATGAACAAGTCGGAGTTCATCGACATGGTGGCCGAGAGGGCCGAGCTCACCCGGGCTGCGGCGGCACGCGTGGTGGATGCGATCTTCGACACCGCGTCGGGCGCCATCTCGGAGGCCGTCCATGCCGCGGGAGCCCTGTCAATTCCGGGCTTCGGCAAGTTCACCAGGCGCACGCGTGCGGCCCGCACGGGGCGCAACCCGCGCACGGGGGCGAGCATCAGCATCCCCGAGCGCACCACCATCGGCTTCAGCGCCGGCAAGGGGCTGAAGGAGAAGCGCAGCACCTCGCGCCGCAAGGCGGCCGCCACGGGCGCCGCGGTCGGCGCGGCGGTCGGCGCCGCGGCGGCGGGCGCCGCAGCGGGCGGGCGCGGCTCGCGCTCGGGTGGCTCCAGCACGCGCTCCGGCTCGTCCTCGCGCTCCAGCTCCGGCGGCTCGTCCTCGTCGTCGCGCAGCAGCGGCGGGTCGAAGAGCGGTGGGTCGAAGAGCGGTGGGTCGAAGAGCAGCGGGTCGAAGGGCGGCGGCTCCAAGTCCACGCGGTCGGGCGGCTCGTCGTCGCGCTCGGCCGACACCGCCTCGCGCGGCGGCGGGTCGAAGAGCGGCGGGTCCTCGCGCAGCGGCGGCGGCGGGTCGAAGAGCGGCGGCAGCTCGTCGAAGAGCAGCGGCGGCGGCTCGAAGAGCGGCGGGTCCACTCGCAGCAGCGGCGGCGGCGGCTCCAAGAGCAGCGGAAGCTCCTCCAAGAGCAGCAGCTCGTCGAAGAGCGGCGGATCGTCGCGCGGCGGCGGCGGGTCGAAGAGCGGCGGCAGCTCGTCGAAGAGCGGCGGCGGCGGCTCGAAGAGCGGCGGGTCCACTCGCAGCAGCGGCGGCGGCTCCAAGAGCGGCGGCGGAAGCTCCTCCAAGAGCGGCGGCAGCTCGTCGAAGAGCGGCGGCGGCTCGAAGAGCGGCGGCAGCTCGTCCAAGGGCGGCGGCGGGTCGAAGAGCGGCGGCAGCAAGTCCTGAGGCCGGCGGCCGCTCGCCGAGGGCGGGGCCGCATTCCCCCGGGGATGCGGCCCCCGCCGTTTGCGCGGCGGGAGCGCCGCCACGCCCAACCCTGACTTTCGCGAGCGCTGGAGCCAATGCCGGATAGCGGGGTGCGCCGCATCACCTGGAGGTCCGCGGACGTCGTGCGCGTCCTGGGCCTGGGCTTCCTCTTCCTCTTCCTCTGGAAGTTCTTCTGGCTGGTCTACCCGGCGCTGTTCCTGGCGCTGCTGGCGGTGCTCATCGCCATCGTGCTCCACGTCCCCGCCAGGCTCCTCTCGCGCTGGATCCCGTTCCGCCTGGCGTTCGCCATCGTGCTGCTGCTGTTCGTGGGCGGGCTGATCGGCCTGCTGGTGGCGATGATCCCGCAGGTGGTCGAGCAGGGCACGCAGCTCGCCACGCAGATCCCGGAGACGCTGCGCAGCCTGGACGAGTGGTTCGCGCGCAAGACGGGGGGCCAGGCGGACCCCGCGCGCCAGGCGAGGATCCAGCAGCAGCTCGAAGGGTTCGCCGCCCGCTTCCTGCCCGCGGCGCTGAACACCCTCACCACGGTGCTCGGCTCGTTCGCCATCATCGTGCTGGCGGCGTTCCTGGCGGCCGAGCCCCGGATGTACCGCGACCTGGTGCTGTCGCTGGTGCCCGAGGACCGGCGCCCGCGCTGGGCGCGGCTGCTGGACGAGGCGGGGAACAACCTGCGCGCCTGGGTGATCGGCAAGGCGTTCACCATGCTGGCGGTCGGCGTGGCCACCTACTTCGGGCTCACCTTCCTGGGGGTGCCCGGCGCGATGGCGCTGGCCGCGTTCGCGGCGCTGATGGAGTTCATCCCCAACTTCGGCCCCACCATCGCGGCCATCCCGGCCATGATCGCGGGGTTCGCCGTAGCGCCGGCCACGGCCGTGTACGTGGCCATCTTCTACTTCCTGCTCCAGCAGGTGCAGAACGCCATCACGGTGCCGCTGGTGGAGCGCAGGGCGGTGAACATCCCGCCGGCGGCGCTCCTCATCTGGCAGCTCATGCTGGCGTTCGGCTTCGGGGTGGTGGCGCTGTTCGTGGCCACGCCGCTCTTGGCCGTGCTGGTGGTCGCCGTGCGCATCCTGTACGTGGAGCCCAGCGAGGACCTGCAGCGCTGGGACCGCCGTGAGCCCGACACCCCCACCCCCGCCGCCGACATCGCGCACTCCGCCGAGGTGCCGGGGAACGCGACGGACCAGGAGCCAGGCGCGGGCGGGGCGGGGTGAACTGCAAGTGCGAAGTGCCCAGTGCCCAGTGCCTAGTGCGAGCGGAGTGGCGAGACCTGATCTAAAGAGGGTCCATACGCACTCTCGCACTCTCGCACTCTCGCACTCTCGCACTCTCGCACTCTCGCACTCTCGCACTCTCGCACTCTCGCACTCTCGCACTCTCGCA
>DASVWD010000039.1 GCA_036389795.1 Longimicrobium sp. | reverse complement strand
CGGGTCTGACTCAGGAACGGGCTCTCTCGCACCAATGAGCTTACCGACCTCTTTGCCGACGCCACCCGCCCAATTTATGCTCCCACACCCGTTTCATCCTCCGTGGTCGCGCGCAGCGCGGTGGTAGACTCAGGATGACAGCAGTGGGGTCGACCTGTAAACGCCGTCCGAGTCGCGTCCCCTGTCCGGCCGGTGGATCGCGGCGTATGTTGTCGAGCCGTCCGGACGGGCGTCCCTCCCGTCCGGCGCATCCGCACCAGCGCGCTCGCCGCGGTCCCACCCGTCACCCGCCTCACACGGAGAACGCCGGATGAAGTACCCCCTCAGCCTCCAGTTCAAGATCCTGGCGCTCGCGCCGCAGATCTCCGTCTTCGACGCCGACGGACAGATCCGCTTCTACGTGAAGCAGAAGGCGTTCAAGCTGAAGGAGGCCGTCAGCGTGTTCGCCGACGAGGCGCAGACGCGGCTCCTCTACACCATGCAGGCGGACCGGGTGATCGACTGGTCGGCGCGCTACCGCTTCCGCGACGCGACGGGCAACGAGATCGGCTCGGTGAAGCGCCAGGGGATGAAGTCGCTGTGGCGCTCGCGCTACGACATCATGCGCGGCGAAGAGGTGGTGGCCACCATCCAGGAGGAGAACCCCTGGGTGAAGGTGATCGACCGCCTGGTGGGCGAGATCCCGATCATCGGCATGCTCACCGGCTACATGTTCCACCCCGCCTACTCGGTGCAGCGCACCGGCGACAACACGGTGATCATGCGCGCCGTGAAGGAGCCGGCGTTCCTCCAGGGGAAGTTCCGCATCGAGGAGAAGGTCAACGTCCCCGAGGAAGACGAGGTGCGGGTGATCCTCAGCCTCTTCATGATGCTGCTGCTGGAGCGCCTGCGCGGCTGAGCGCGTCTCCGATCGTTCGGGCGGGGGACCGGGACGCGCTCCGGTCCCCCGCTTTTCTCTTGCCGCCCCGCCCGTCCGCGGGCAACTTTCGCCCGGTGATCCACCCTCGCCCGTTGCGATGCCGGTACGAACGTGGCATGGCAGGACGCTTGCTGGCTGTGTTCGTCCGATGTGGTCATGATGCACCATTCGTCACCACGTCCGATTCGCCGGACCGTTTTACCCGGTCCTCCTGCGACCGCCGCCCGGCCGTCGTCATTCTCATTGAGGAGGGTGTTTCATGCGCCGAAGTTCACTCTCGCTACTCGCCCTCGTCGTGGTCGCGTCGGCCTGCGTCTCCGGCGGCCCGACCGAGCAGGAGATCGTTGACAGCCTCGAAGCTCAGCTTCGGTCGGTGGCCGGGCCGTGGACGGGAACATCCGCCCCGCTCACGCTGGCATTCCAGCTTTCCGAAGGCCCCGGCACCGCCGTATCCGGCAGCGGCACGATGAAGGAAACCGCCGCGCCGGGCAGCGTGCCCATCACCGTCGCCGGTACCTTTCAGCGCCCGGTGCTATCGCTCACCATCAGCGGGATGGTGTTCGAAGGACGGTCGGTGCAGGGAACGATCCAGGGAAGCTATACCACCGTCGGGGGGATCTCCGGACCGCTGCACTTGACCGGTACGGGGTACGCCCGGGACATCACGATCCTGCTGCAAGAGAATTGAGCAGGGGTCGTCGGCCCGCGGGAGCGCAGCGACGAGCCGCGGCAACGACGGCAGGAAGCCTCGCAACCCCGCGAGGCTCCGAGAAACACATCCCACCGTTGAAGGGCCTATGCCTGTCATCGCCATCGACCCGAACCGCGCGCGGACGAACGTCCGCCGACGAAGACCGACGATGACCCCAACACGGGCCCAACATGAACAGCACGATCCTGAAGACGGACCGCCTGGAGCTGATCGGCTGCACGCCGGAGCTGCTCCGCGCGGAGGGTGAGGACCGCGCGCGCTTCGGCGCGCTGCTGCAGGCGCGCGTCCCCGAGGCGTGGCCGCCGGAGCTGTACGACGACGACGCGCGGCTGTACACGCTGCGGATGGCGGAGGCCGCGCCGCAGGACGAAGGGTGGTGGTTCTACTACATCCTCCTCCCGGACGACGGGGGCGGAGGCCGCGAGCTGATCGGCCTGGTGGGATACAAGGGCCCGCCGGCGGACGACGGGACGGTGGAGGTGGGCTACGGCGTCGTCCCCGAGCACCGGCGCCGCGGCTACGCCAGCGAGGCGGTGGGCGCGCTGCTGGAGCGCGCGTTCGGCTTCCCGCGGGTCACCCGCGCGATCGCGGAGACCTATCCCGAGCTGGTGCCCTCCATCGGCGTGCTGGAGAAGCACGGCTTCGCCTTCGCCGGCGACGGCTCGGAGGAGCGGGTGATCCGCTTCGAGCTGCCGCGCGAGCGCTGGGAGGCGCGGCGGTGAGATGACAGGGCCGTTTCGAAACCGGCTGCCACACGGATTCTCTCGATTGGTATATGTCGCGAAGCATGGTAGATTCTTCATACGCGCCCCGGCCATCTCCGCGCTCCCCTCAGACTCGGAATGACAGTCGAGAGATGTTCAGACGCCTGTCCCTCGCAGCCCTCGTTCTCGTAACCGCCTGCGCGCACGCGCCCGCCGCCGGGACGGAAGATCAGCTGACTTCGATGGTCGAGGCGGAGCGGGCGTTCGCGGCGTCGGCGGGGCCGCTGGGGGTACGCGACGCGTTCCTGCGCTCCATCGCCGACGACGGGGTGCTCTTCCGCCCCGGGCCGGTGAACGGCCGGCAGGCGCTGGAGAGCGGCCCGTCGCCGCCCATCGCCCTCTCCTGGTACCCGGTCTACGCGCGCATCTCCGCCTCGGGCGACCTGGGCTTCACCACGGGGCCGTACCAGGTGCGCCCCAACCCGTCCGCCGCGCCCACGGGGCAGGGGCACTTCGTCACCGTCTGGCGGCGCGGGCCCGAGGGGTGGCGGTTCGTGTCCGACCTCGGCACGCCGCACCCGGCGCCGGGCGCGCAGCTGCCTCCGTGGGAGCGGCCGGCCGCGGCCGGGACCCCGCGCGCGGCTCCCGCCGCGGGCGAGGCGGAGGCGCGCGAGTCGCTGCTGGCGGCGGACCGCGCCTTCGCGGGTGTCGCGCGGGAGCGGGGGCTGGCGGCCGCGATACTGGAGCACGGCGACGACCAGGTGCGGCTGCACCGCCCCGGCGCCTTCCCGGCGATCGGGCGCGAGGCGGCTCCCGCGCTGGCCGCGCTCGACGCGCGCCGCTACTCGGCTGTGCCGGGGCAGGCGCACGTGTCGCGCGCGGGCGACTTCGGCTACGTGATCGGCGAGTACCGGCTGGCCGACGCCAGCGGCAACGGGCGCGCCGAGAGCGGCTGGTACGAGCGCATCTGGGTGCGCCGGGCGGGCGCGCCCTGGCGCCTGGCGCTCGACATCGTGAGCCCGCGCCCGCCCGAGCGCGAGGAGTGATCCTCCCTCGCCCCCACCCTCCCACCCCGCCCGCCCGTGCGCAGGAAGCTCCTCGTCGCCGCCGCCCTCGTCCTCCTGGTCCTCGCCGCCGCGGGCGGGGCCGTGCTGTGGATCGCCTCGCGCGGCACCCCGGTCGACGTCCCCGAGCCGGCCCCGGCCGGGGCGTACCGGGCGCTCCCCGAGCCGGAGCGCTCGGTGGTGCACCTCCCCGTGACCCTGGCGCTCGACTCGCTGATCGGGAAGGTGGAGCGGGCCGTGCCGCGCGGCGACAACGACGAGGACGAGTGGAAGCCGCTGGGCGAGTTCCCCGTGGTGGGCACGCTGTACGTGAAGCAGATGTGGGAGCGCGACCCGCTGCAACTCACCCTGGGCGGCGAGCGCCTGGAGGTGGGCGCGCACGTGCGCTATCGCGCCCGCATCGCCGAGCGCGCGTGCGTGCCGGTGGCGGGGTGCCGCTGGGTGACGCTGGCCTCGTGCGGGCACGACGGGCCGATGCCCACGCTCGACGTGGGGCTCCGGACCGACGTCGCCTGGAAGCCCGACTGGACGGTGGTCCCCCAGACGCGCGCCCGCCCGGTGCGCGCCGGGGTCCGCTGCCGCCTCACCCGGGCCAACGTGGACGTCACCGAGCGCGTGGCGGAGCTGGTGCAGAAGGAGCTCGGCAAGGTGGCCCCGCAGGTCGACGCCGAGCTGCGCGAGGAAGTCGACCTCCGGCGGCGGGTGGAGGACGTGTGGGGCGAGATCCAGAAGCCGATCAAGGCCGCCGACGGCGTCTACCTGCTGCTGCGCCCCGAGTCGGTGGCGGTGGCGCCGCCCCGGGCCGACGGGACGCGGATCGGCACCGAGGTGGCCGTCACCGTGCGCCCCAAGGTGGTGATCGGCGACCGGCCGGCGGTCGACTCGGTGCCGCTGCCGGCGTACGGCCCCTACTCGCCCGGGCGGGGCTTCCGCATCGCCATGACGGCCGAGCTGACCTTCGTGCACGCCAGCGAGCTGCTCCGCGAGGCGCTGGTGGGGAAGAGCCACGAGGTCCGCGGCCGCACCGTGCGGGTGAGGGACGTGCGCCTCTACGCCGGCGGCGGCGACCGCGTGGTGATGGCGGTGCGGGTGGGCGGCGACGCCCGCGGCACCCTCTACTTCGTGGGCACGCCCCGCTACGACGCGGCGGCGCAGGTGGTCTCGGTCCCCGACCTGGACTTCTCGGTGGAGACGAAGAACGTGCTGGGCGGCGCCGCCAGCTGGCTCCTCTACGAGCGCCTGCGCGAGCAGATGCGCGCCGCCGCGCGCTTCGGCGTGGGCGAGCGCATCGCCGAGCTCAGGCAGGACGTGAACGAGGCCATCAACCGGAACCTGAGCAGCGCCGTGCGCCTGAGCGGGAGGATCGACACCATCCACCCCGTGGGCGTGGTGGTGACGCCGCAGGCCGTGGCCGCCGTCGTCGAGTCCGAGGGCCGCGCCCGCATCGACATCACCATCCGCTGACGGCGAGACGAACTGTCATCGCCGACTCCAAAACGGTGTCATCCTGAGGGCGCGTGCTCGGAGCTCGCCTCGTCACTGGAGCTTATGCGCCCGAAGGATCTATGGGCAGCCCTGCACCGGGGCCGGCATCCCGGCGGGGCCCCACCCATAGATCCTTCGGTCACCGCCCGGCATCGGTGCGGACGGCGGGTGCCCAGCAGCGGCTTCCTCAGAGACTTTTGAGAAACGTCACTCTGGCAGCTTGACCGGCCTTCCAAGTCGATGATTCAGGGCTCCTAGACGGCAATCTGCCCTGTAAATCAGCATCATTCGACACCAGAAACCACCATCGGGGCCTGTGTGGATCGGTTTCTCAAAAGTCTCTCAGGGTGACATCGTTGGGGAATTCCAGTGAAGACCTTCGACCCTGGGCTTCTATGAGCGCCGCGCCGTTCCGTGACAACGTGGTGGTCCTGACCGGCGCCTCGGCCGGGATCGGGCGCGAGATGGCGCTCCAACTCGCCGCGCAGGGGGCGCTGCTGGCGCTGGCCGCCCGCGACGCGGCGAAGCTGGAGGAGGTGGCCGCGGAGTGCCGCGCCCGCGGGGCCCGCGCCCTCGCCGTCCCCACCGACGTGGGCGACGAGGCGCAGTGCCGCGCGCTGGTGGAGCGCGCCGTGGCCGAGCACGGGCGGATCGACACGCTGGTCAACAACGCCGGGATCGGGATGTGGGCGCGCTTCGACGAGATGACGAGCCTGGAGCCGTTCGAGCGGATCATGCGCGTCAACTACCTGGGGAGCGTCTACTGCACCTTCTACGCGCTCCCCCACCTCAAGCGGACGCGCGGGCGGATCGTGGGCGTCAACAGCCTCACCGGGAGGACGGGGGTGCCCACGCGCAGCGGCTACGCGGCCAGCAAGCACGCCATGGCCGGCTTCTTCGACTCCATCCGCATCGAGCTGGAGGGCAGCGGGGTGACGGTGACCATGGTGTACCCGGGGTTCGTGGCCACCGAGATCCGCGAGCGCGCCTTCGGCCCCGACGGGCGGCCGCTAGGCGCCGGCAACAGCCCCGTGCGCGAGCGCGAGGTGATGGACGCCGCCGAGTGCGCGCGACAGACGCTCGTCGCGGCCGCCCGGCGCCGCCGCGAGCTGATCATGACGCTGCGCGGCAAGGTGGGCGCGAAGCTCAAGCTGGTGGCCCCGGGCCTGGTGGACCGCATCGCGCGGAGGGCGATCGAGCAGGGGAAGTAGGGCGGGAGCCGGTACGGGTACGAAGCACCGGAGTACGCAGTACGGGACAGGGGCTTGGCCGAACCGGGGAGGCGGGGCTAAGTTCAAGGGGCGGACGAGGCTCGCCCCTCCGGCGCCGCCGGCGGGCCAACGCGGGCCAACCTTCGCGTGTCTTCCAGCATCCAATACGGCGCCCCGAACGGACCCGCGGCCCGCAGTTTGTCTCCCGCCGTCAGGATCCGCCGCTCCCGGGCGTTTCCGGTTGGCCGTCCGCCCTCACCCACCCTCCACGGTGCAGCCGCGATGCGACACTCGCGCACCCTCCTCCCGATCCTGGCCCTGGCCGCGCTCTCGGCCTGCGGCTCCACCACCGCGCCCACCGACGAAGATCTGGTGGGCACGTGGACCATCGAGCCCGCGGCCGTCGCCCTCCCCGGCGGCGGGCTGCAGCAGATGACGGTGCACATCGGCGGCCAGGGCGAGTACACGCTGGAGACGGCCACCTACGGCGGCTTCGGCGCCGGCGAGCTGATGGCGTACCAGAAGACGGTGGGGAGCGTGACGGTGGAGGACGGCGGCCTGCACTTCCACCCCACCGGCTCGCTGGGGTGGGACCGGCGCCACGCCGCGCACGTGGACCTGCCGCTCTTCGACGCCAAGGCGTGGCAGAGCCGCCCCGTGCCGTACCAGGTGCACGGCGACCAGCTGGTGCTGCGCGCCCCGGCCGGCGGCAGCGATTCGATGGTGCTGACGCGGCAGGACCAGGACGAGTAGCCCGCCCGACCGGGACGAAAGACGACCGGCGCCCGCCGGCGCGGCCTCGCGGCCGGCCGGCGGGCGCTCTATTTTGCGCGTCCCGGGCGGGGGCTCCCCGCCCGTCCACCCGAGCCCGTCCTTTCCCGCATGGCGGAGCAGTCCGCGGAGGCGCTGCGCAGGCGTCGCAACCTGGTCCTCTTCCTGGCGCTCGCGGCCCTGGTGCTGGGGGTGGGGCTGTGCACCACCGTGCGCGCCCGCGCCGTCCAGCCCGAGGTCTTCTACCCGACCGCCGCCGAGGCGCGCGTGCGGCCGGACGGCTACCTCCCCACGCTCCTGCCCCCGTCGGCCACCGAGATCTACGAGCGCCACGACCGCGAGACCGGCCGGGTGTGGGCGCGCTTCCGGTTCGCCCCGGCCGACCTGGAGCGGATGACCACGGGGCTGCGCCGCCTCTCGCTGGACGAGGCGAGGGCGCTGGAGATCACGGGCCCCGCCTTCACCCCCTGGTGGACGATCAACCCGCGCACCCTGCTGGGCTCGCAGGGCCCCAGGCTGCGCGTCTACGAGGTCGGGGGCGACGCCGCCGGGTGGCTGGTGGTGGACCCGCGCACCGACCTGGCCTTCTACTGGACCCGCTGAGTTTCCCGGTACGGATGATCCGCCGCCGGCTCGCTTCCGTTCGTGATCGGGACCAGACCACGGGAGGACCTCCATGGCCGTGAGCGCCGAGTACCGCGAGTTCGTGCTGGAGCAGCTCGGGCGCGTGACGCCGGTGACGGCGCGGAGCATGTTCGGCGGGGTGGGGATCTACGCCGACGGGCTGTTCTTCGCGCTGATGGACGACGACACGCTGTACCTGAAGGTCGACGACTCCAACCGCGGCGACTTCGAGGCCGCGGGGGCGGGGCCGTTCATGCCCTTCGGCGACGAGCAGCACGTGATGCAGTACTACGAGCTTCCCGCCGACCTGCTGGAAGACCCCGACCGGCTGCGCCCCTGGGTGCTCAAGGCCGTGGACGTGGCCCGCGCCGCGCGCACGCGCAAGAGGAAGCGGGGCTGAGCCGCGGGCGCGGACCGGGTGCGGATGAAAACCGCGCGGGGTTCGCGGGGGATTCCGTAACGTCCCCGCAAACCCTGCCTGCAAGCACTCGGGGTTCCGCCTCGCGCCGGCTGATGATCGTCACTGTCCGTCGCTCAGGCCGCGCTCTCTACGGCTCGGCTGGGAGACCACTCAGGTCCGGCGCTGGGCGGGTTCTGGGTGGCTTGACCCGCTCCTTTGACGCGTTATTCTCTCATCCGCGAGCGTCACTGGCGCTTGTATTTCACCTCACGCATAGGGATTTACTTATGCGCTGGTTGATCCTTCCATTGTTCGCATTCCTTCTTGGTGTAACTGGATGCGACCGCTCGACCCCGACCGCTATGACGCCGAAGCCCGTGGAGCTTAGAAGCCCTGCGCCCGATCCGCACTTCCGCCTGACGCCCGCCGAACGCAGCAAGGTGCTGCCGGACTTCGACGCGGACGCGCTGGAACGGCTGCTGTCGATGGTCATTCCCGAGATGAGGCAAGAAATCCTGCGCCACTTTCAGCCACGTGCCCCCGGCGAGCGCCTCGGGAATCTAGTGCAGTTCTACGATCCGAAGCTTCAAGCGGTGCTGGAGGAGGTGTGGGCGCCATTCTGGGACACGGCGTCAGATGAGGAGATTGAGAAAGACTGGTATGGGATGCCTGGTCGTCTGATCGCGAAGCAGCGCCGAGAAGCGGATCGCCGCCTGCGCGGCGAACAGCAGTAGCACGTCCGCCCACCCTCCGATGCGAGCGATTAACTCATGCGAAAACCGTTGACTTTCGCATTCCTTTGGGGACTCGGCGTGTTCGCACCCGTGCAACTGACGGGTCAGGAGTCCGCGGATGGTGTGGAATATAGTGACGTTCCTTGTCCTCTCGGGCTAAACACAAAGGTCTATGACTACCAGCCGATCCCCTTCGGCGGACACGCTTTCTACACCCAGTGGAACAGCAAGATAACGACTACCCCGCTGCCCTCGTGGAACTGGTACCGTGCGGTACCTGACCCCGACCCGATCTCGGAGGACGGGACGGTGCGGTGGCAAGGTGCTGAAATCATGGTGCACTGTTGGGTTGAACGGAACCCGTACTTTACTCGCTGGCACTATGATTTTGTGGATGCGGTTGGCAGGATCGTGCCTATCAGAGGTCCGAACGAAACCGATGAGGAAGGAAGCTGCACCGACTCGACGGAGTTCCAAGAATCCATCGAGTACGATCCCTTCGCCTCGTCCGACACACGTCCATTCGACAAGTGCGGCAGCGAAGCGGGTAGCGGGGAGCAAAGCAGCGGCGGGGCAGTGTGCGGGATCGACCGATATCGTATATGACTACATCTGTATCGACATTTGGGATGAGCAAAGGGGATGGGTCGAATGGTGGTGTGGAGTCGTAGCGATCTGCAAGTGACCGGACCTGACCTCCAAGTGTAGGGAGAATGACAGATGCGACGCGCGCGCGCACTATTCGCCGCTATCACGCTTGCGCTCCTGAATGCCGGGGCCTCCTTCGCCCAAGCTACGCCGTCCGGGCCGACCCGCGTTCCGGTCACGGTCGCCATCGTGGACTCACTGCCGCGCGGACAGGGACGCTACATCATCTGGCGTCGGGTGAGCGAGGAGCCGCGCGACGTGATCCTGCTGCTCCCGAACGCGACGGCGGACGAATTCTCGGAAGCCGTGCGGTCGCTCATCATCGCCCGTCGCCAGCAGGGGGACACGGCCACCGCCGCCGTGAAGATGAGGACGCGCAGACAAGCGCCGGCGCAACCGCTCCCTCCGCCGCTCCCGTGGGCGGACCGCGTGCTGGCCGAGCTCGCCAGGGCGGAGCGCCGCCAGGTCGCCCAGGTCGGCACGGTGCGGGCGGTGCAGATCTGGCTGCCGCGCCAGGCGGGCCGGCGCCGGTAAGGGTCGAATACGGCGGGTCTACGTAATTTGCAGGGCTTTTCCGTGGTTCCGGCGAGTGTTCCCAGGCACTCGCGACACGCCGGACCACGGGGCGAAGTGCGTGTGGGCGCAAGGGTTGGGGAACCGCGAGGACGGCCGGGGGATTGTCAGGGTGGATGGATCGAACCCAGCAACCCGAACGGGAGAGGAGAGGCGGGACGATGGAGAAGGTCCGCAAGACGGAGGAGGAGTGGAAGGCCCAGCTCACGCCCGAGCAGTACCGCGTGACGCGGGAGAAGGGGACCGAGCGCGCCTTCACCGGCGAGTACTGGGACACGAAGACGCCCGGCACCTACCGCTGCGTCTGCTGCGGGGCCGAGCTGTTCCGCTCCGACGAGAAGTTCGACTCGGGGTGCGGCTGGCCCAGCTTCACGGCGCCCGCGGCGGAGGACGCGGTGGGCGAGCAGGCCGACAACTCGTGGCTCATGCGGCGCACCGAGGTGGTGTGCAGCCGCTGCGACGCCCACCTGGGGCACGTCTTCGACGACGGGCCGGCGCCCACGGGGCTGCGCTACTGCATCAACTCGGCGGCGCTCGAGCTGGACGCGGAACGCTGAGCCGCGTCCGTTCCGTCACTTAGCTCACTTGGCGCCAGCGAAGACCCGGCGCTGCGGCAGGCGGCGCCGGGTGCCCGGAGAGGCCTGTGTTGCGGCGTTTTGGGCGCGGAATGTGGTCACCCCTTGCGGGGCGACATTCCGCGCCATAAGCTATCCAGTGTAATCATTCTGAAAGTGGACATGCCGCACACGGTGCGGTGACCGGGGAGGCGTCTGATGGCGTCGCCTAGAGACGGTGCGTCCGTAGAGACGCTCCGCGAGGCGGCCCGTCTGTACGTGGACGCCACCTCGCTCCGGCACGCCGCGCGCGAGATCGGGATGAGCCCGACCGGCCTGCGCGGCTTCATCGACGGCGCGGACCCGTACGTGAAGACCACCCGGAAGCTCACGGAGTGGTACGTGCGGGAGATCCAGAACCGGAACGCCGAGCTGACCTCCGAGTCGGCCGGCGCCGCGCTCTCGCTGCTGCTCAAGCACTACCCGCCCGCCCACCGCGCTTCGGTCGCGCAGGAGGTGCTGGAAGTGCTCGACAACAGGTGCCGCGAGACGCAGACTCCCCGGCCCGCCTGGCTCGTCGACATGCGTGAGGGCGTGGAGGGCTGACGCCCTCCGCCTCCCACGCACCGGCGCCGCGGTCTGTCCACCCGGCCCCCCCGTGCGCCCCGGCGCACCCGTGGCGGGCAGGCGAAATGCCTGCCCGCCATTCGAGCATCTTCGAACCAGGCCTCCGCCGGTCATTTCCCTACCCTTCGCAGTCCATTTTCTTCTCGCGCCACCTGTCCACTTCCGGTGCCGCGGCGCCTCTTCCGATCCCCGGATGAGCGACGGGCGCCGCTCCCGGTCCGCACCCCTCCCCCCGCTCACGCCTCCCGCAGCGCCCGCTCGGCCCGGCGGCGCTCGCGGCCGGCCTCCCGCAGCTCGCGCAGCACGTCGTTGAAGGCCTGGGCCGCCTTGGCGAAGGCGCTCCCCTGGCGGAGCGTGGTGGTGTCGGTGCCCAGCAGCGTGCCCACGGCCCGGCGCAGCGAGCGGTCGGTGGAGTAGCCGCACGCGTAGGCGGCGGCGTACACCGTGCGCCCGGGGTCGTCCAGGAGCATGCACGCCAGCAGGATGCGCATCCACGCCTGCACCTGGCGCGGCGCGGGGAGGTCGGCGCGCGCGCACCGCCCGGTGAGCGTGCGCGGCGCGATGCGGAGCACCCGCGCCAGCTCCGGCGCCCCCCCTCCCTCCACGGCCACCTCGGCCGCCCCCAGCAGCAGGTTGCGCGCGTCGCTCGAGGCGTACGGCGAGAGCGCGGCCTCGAGCTTCCGCTTGAACGGGCGGGCGTGCGCCTGCCGCAGCCGGGCGTGGACGGCGCGCGGCGACGCTTCCGTCTCCCGGTCGATCACCTCCGCCACGCCCCACTCCAGCAGCGTGAGCACGTCGCCCACGCTCTCGCTCCTGAGCTCCAGGGCGGCCACCACCGTGAGCGAGGGGAAGCGGCGCAGCAGCTCGTGCAGCCGCGGGAACTGCTCGCCCGGCCGCTCGCCCGCGTAGGGGTCCACCAGCACCACCGCCGACGGCGGCGCCCCCCGCACCACGCTCTCCAGCTCCTCCCACGGCACCGGCTCCTCCACCGCGTACGGCGGCGCCAGCGCGTTCAGCCCGCGCAGGGGCGCAGGCTCCAAGACGATGACACGCCGCGTGTTAGCTCGTTTCATCGCGGGTGCTTGTCTTTTCCGGGGCGGTCATTTTCGTCATACTATCCGTTGCGTCGTCCATTTCTCCGGAGGATCTTTGCGGCGCGATTCGGCACTCCCCGCCCTCGCCCAGCTCTTCCTACCGGAGGCAACCCCCATGAGACTGCACCGCACCCTGCCGCTCGCCGCGGCCGTCCTGCTCGCTGCCTGCCAGGCGGGCGACGCGACCGCCCCCACCCTCGCCCCCGCCGACGCACGGATGGAGGGCGTCAACATGGGTGGGAGCGGCGGCTACACGGAAACGAGCGGCACGTCCACCACGAGCGGCACATCCACCACGAGCGGCACATCCACCACGAGCGGCACGGAGACCACGACCACTGACTCCACCAGCGTGACGGGTCGCGGCGTTCAGATGGGCGGCTCCGGAGGCCGAGTGCCCCTCATTTCGCGATCGAACGCTCAGGCTGCAGCCGCAGACGAAGCAGTGGTCAAAGACGAAATCATCCGCTGAGCAAGCGCATCCCCAGGTGAATTCGACCTCGTCGCCGCACGCCTGACCGTTTCTGCAACACGCTCGGACCGGACTGCCGCAAGCGCTGCTTCGGCGCGGTGGGCCGCGTCTGGCTCACCGCGCTCCCGCGCCACGTCGAGGGCGAGATCGAGCGCCTGCACCGCACGGTCCCACTGTGCAAGGCTGGAGGCTCCGAGCCCCAGCTCGATCAGGGCGCTCGCCGAGTAGCGGTTCTGTCGACCGAGCTCGTTGGCGAGTGGCCAGGCTTCGGACCACAGATGCTCGAACGTCTCCCTCTCACCGGAAGCTCCCGCGGCACGGCCGGCGGAAGTCAGGACACGCAGGCGGTCCTCCGCGGTGACCATCAGCGGCTCGAGGGCGAGCAACACCGCCAGGGCGCGCGCGAAGTAGCCACGGCTGATCCAGAGGTAGGCGACGTCGTGCGCGAGCATCGGGAGCCGTTCGTGGTGGATCTGTCTGTACACCTCGAACGCACTGCGCGCATAGTCCTCGGCCTGGGCCCAGTCGTTCAGGGCGAAGTGGACCACGAACAGGTCATGGAGGTTTTCCCCTTCGGCCACGCGCAGCCGGCGGCGGCGGGCGGTGCGGAGGGCCGCCTGGAGCATGCGCGCGGCGTCGCGGTAGTCGCCTCGCTCGAGGAAGGTGTTCCCCAAGCTGTTGAGGCCCTTGGAGTGCGCCTCCCAGTCGCCGGTGCGGACGGCGACGCGGACGGCGCGGCGCAGCCACTGGCCGGACTCCTTGAGGCGGCCGAAGGTGCGCAGCATGCGCCCGGCCACCCAGGCGTAGCGCGGCTGTTCGGGCGAGACCAGCGCAGCCGCCTCGGCGAAGGCCAGGGCGGTGCGCGTGGCCCGCCGCGCCAGCGCCCAGTCGGTGACGCACAGGCACGCCCACGAGATTCGCCCGGCGCCCGCCTGGTCGCCGCGCGCCAGCTCGCCCACCACCACCGCCAGCGGCATGCGCAGCTCGGCGGCGTACGACTCGGTGAGGAGGCGCCCCTCCCACTCCCGCAGCGACTCCGGGTCCAGCAGCGCGCCGCGGTGGTAGGGGTCCTCGGCGGCCCAGAGGAGCACGCTGCGCAGGACGCGCCACACCAGCACCGAGGCGTCGGCGGAAAGCTCGGAGACGGCCTCCAGCCCCGCCACGCTCCCGCCGGGAACGCTGAGGGGCGCGCGGAACTCGACGGGACGCTCGGGAGACGGCGGGGTCATGAATCCTCCTCCAGGATCGCCATGGCGGGGTCGAAACGACATGATTCGTTCCGGCCTATTCTAAGCGCGGCCAGGCAGCACGTCCACACCGCGAATCGACCGCCCCAGAAGCGCCACCTGCAATGCTGCCGGGCACTTGTGCCGCCAAAGTGAACAAAGTAAACTCCACTCGTCTATTCTGTCCACTTATGTACCGTTCGTCCAGGTTCATCTCCGATGACGCAGCGGCCGTCCACCAGCCTCGAGCGCCTGCGCGAGAGCGTCGCCCTGCGCGTGCAGGCCACCTCGCTGCGCGCGGTCGCGCGGCAGGTGGGGATGAGCGCGGCGGGGCTGGAGAAGTTCATCGCCGGCGGGATCCCGTACTCGCGCAGCCGGCAGAAGCTCCAGGACTGGTGGGCGCGCGAGGGGCAGCGGCCGCGCTCCGACATGACCACCGAGGGGGTGGAGATCGCCATCGGCGCCCTGGTGCGCGACCTCCCCCCCGACCGCCGCGGCCCGGCGATGATGGGGCTGGTGCGCTCGCTGCGGGGCTCGTACGAGCTGCAGGGCGGCCTGTGCCCCCCCTGGCTGGAGGAGCTGTGCGAGCGCTGGGCCCCCGCCGACGACGCCCCGCCCCCGTGACGGCTCCGGCAGCCGGCAGCGGACGTACGACGCCCCTGGCCGCCGGTCCCGCACTTCGCACTTCGCACCTCGCACTTCGCACTCCCGCGCACTGGCCCCCGCCCCGCCCGCCCGGTATCATGTCCCGGGCGCGCCGCCGGCCGGCGGGCAGCGGAACCGCGAAACGACTTGCAGGGGAGGACGGGGATGCCGACACGCAGAGCGAGTGCCGTCTGGGAGGGAGGGCTGCAGGGGGGCAGCGGGAGCTTCGACGGCGAGAGCGGCGCGATCCGGGGGAGCTACTCGGCGGGCTCGCGCTTCGGCGAGGCGGGCGGCACCAACCCCGAGGAACTGCTGGCGGCGGCCGAGGCTGCCTGCTACAGCATGGCGCTCTCGGCGGGGCTGGAGAAGGCGGGCTTCACCCCCCAGCGGGTGCGCACCGAGGCGGCCTGCACCATCGAGAAGGTGGGCGAGGGCTTCAAGATCACCACCATGCGGCTGCGGGTGACGGCGAACGTCCCCGGCGTCGACGAGGGCAGGTTCCAGGAGGTCGCCAACGCCACCAAGACCGGCTGCCCCGTGAGCCAGGCGCTCGCCGGCGTGAACATCGAGGTGGAGGCCACGCTCGACTCCTCCGGCGGGAGCTGAGGGCGCCGGGCGGGTGAACCCGCGGCAACAACGGCGAGAAGCCCGCCTGCGCGGGCTGGCTCGGCGCAAAGGCCGGTCTCCGGCGCGATGACGCGGCGTACATGAAAGCGAAACCCCTTCCCGTAGCTCGGGAAGGGGTTTCGCTATTTCCTGCCTGTCACGATCCGCAGCCGCAGCCGCAGGCGCTACTCCCGCGGCCTCGGCGGGCGGCGGATGGTGCGCGTCCCGCCTTCGCGGCCCCCCTCGCGCGGGCCGAACTTGCCGCGCGGGCGAGCGGGGCCGCCCCGGTCGCCGCCGGGCCCGCGGCTCCCGCCCCCGGCGCCGCGCGGCCCGCGGTCTCCCCGGTCGCCCCGATCTCCCCGGTCCCGGTCGCCGCGATCCCGGTCGCCGCCGCGGTCCCGGTCGCCGCGATCGCCCCGGTCGCCGCGGTCGCGGTGCTCGCCGGCGGGCTTGGCGCGGCGGGCGCGGTCGGCGCCGCGGTCGTAGTCCACGCGCACGCTGCGGCCCTTGATGGTGATCCCGTTGACCGCCTGGATCACCCGCTCGGCCACGTCCGCCGGCACCTCCACGATCGAGAAGGTGTCGCGGATGTCGATCTTCCCCACCGCCGAGCCGGGGATGTCGGTCTCGCCCGCGATGGCGCCCACCAGGTCGCCCGGACGCACCCCGTCGCGCTCGCCCACGCCCACGTACAGGCGCGAGACCGGCGCGGGGGCCCGCCCCGCCGGCGCCGTGGCGGCCGGAGCCGCGGCCGGGGCGGGCTCCTCGGCGCGGCGGCGGCGCAGGAGCGCGGCGCACGCGGCCGCCACCTCGGCCGCCGTGTAGTCGTCGAAGAGCGGCTCCAGCACCAGCATCGCCGCGCCCACGTCCTCCTCGGCGAGCGCCCGGCGCACCGCCTGGCGGAAGGCGCGCAGCTCGTCCGCCGCCGACGACGCCTCTCCCGTGATCCCGGCGGGGCGCGCGTCCAGCCCGGCGCGCTCGGCCACCACGCGCAGGTGCGGCAGCTCGCGCGGCTGCACCAGCACGAAGCCGGTCGCCTCGCCCCCGTGGCGGGCCCGCATCGCCTCCTCGTCGGCCGGCACGTCGAAGCTGATCACCGTGCCCGCCGGGCGCCCGCCCTCGCCCGCCAGCGCCGCCAGCGCCTCGTTCGAGCCCACCACGGCGACCGCCGCGTCGGGGTCGTCGGCCTCGCCCACCAGGAAGCCGCGCAGCGCCAGCGCCTCGGCCACCTGCGAGGCGCGCTCGTCGGTGCGGCACACCAGCACCGGCGGCGCCTCGCCCCGGCGCTCGCCGCCCAGCAGCCGCGCCACCACGTCCACCTTCTCGCGCTCCGACACGGGGACGTAGCCGACCACGCCCGTCACCTCCCGCGCCTCGGCCTCGTCCGGCACCGCCGGCTGCGGCGGGTAGCGCATGGCCCGCTTCACCCGGCGGTCCACCAGGTCCTGCACCGCGGAGGTCGTCTCGGCGCTGAACACCACGCGCTGCGCCGTGCGGGGGACGTGGTCGAAGAGCGTCTCCAGCGCCTCCCAGCCGCCCAGCGCCTCCACGTCGCTGGCCCCGTCCACCACCACCGCGTCGAGCGCGTCGAGCTTCACCCCCGAGCCGCGCACCGCCTCCATCACCTCCGTGGGGGTGGACACCAGCACGTCGGCCCCGCCCGGCGGCGTCCCCCAGCCGGGGCCCGAGGCGGTGACCGCCAGTTCCACCGCGGCCGCGTAGGGCACCAGCGCCAGCGCCGCGCGCTCGGCGGCCTCGGCGGTGGGCACCAGCACCAGCACGCGCGTGCCGCCGGCGGACTCATCGCCCTCCTCGCCTTCCTCCGGCTCGCCGCGCGCCTCGATGCGGTCCAGCACGCCCAGCGCCCAGGCCAGCGTCTTCCCCGAGCCGCTGGCGGCGCGCGCCACCAGGTTCCCCTCGCGTCGCAGCACGGGGATGGCCGCCTGCTGGAGCGCGGTGGGGTGATCGATCCCCTCCTCCTCCAGCGCCATCCGCAGGGGCTCGCGGAGCCCGAGGTCGTTGAACGAAGCCATGGAGTCTTTCCCCGTCCGTCCGGATCTGGATGTGGTCTCGCGAAGGGCCGCCGATCTGGCGCCCGCCGTTCTCCTGCACAGCGCGCGCCGCGTCTCTGCACTGCAGTTCTGGGCGTGTCCCTCCGCTGCGCTCCGGGCCGGGCTGCGCGCGCGGTAAGGCAGCAAACAACGCTGCCTAACCGCGCCGGGCCACCGCCGCGACGATACCCCGTGTCGCGGCGGCGTCCCGGCCCTCCGGGCGCGCATCCCTCACGCAGAAGCAGGGAACAGGGGACAGGTTACAGGGGACGGCCAGCACCGAATCCCGACCGTCGCACCGAGGGGTAAAGTCCACCCTCTCCCGAAGTTGGGAGAGGGTTGCCGCTCTAAGGCGGCGGGTGAGGGCCCGCGCCGAAGTCTCCGGAGCAACCGAGATCGTCCGCGGAGCCGCCCCACCCGTGCCGCCGCCGTTGACCGCCCTTCCGCGCGGGGCTATGCTGCGCGCCCGATCTCCCGTCCTCCTCGACCCGGCCGATGACGACGTCCCGATCCCACGAACCGCCCCCGCTCTCCGGCCTGCGCGTGCTCGACCTCTCGCGCGTGCTGGCCGGCCCGCTCTGCACCATGATCCTGGGCGACCTGGGCGCCGACGTGGTGAAGGTGGAGCGCCCCGGCACCGGCGACGACACCCGCGCCTGGGGCCCGCCGTGGGCCGAGGGGCCCCAGGGGCGCGAGGCCGCCTACTACCTGTCCGTCAACCGGAACAAGCGCTCCGTCGCCGCCGACCTCAAGACGCCCGCGGGCCGCGCCCTGGTCCTGCGCCTGGCGCAGGGCGCCGACGTGCTGGTGGAGAACTTCGCGCCGGGGACCATGGAGAACTTCGGCCTCGGCTACGACGAGCTCTCGCGCGGCAACCCGGGCCTGGTCTGGTGCTCCATCACCGGGTACGGGAGCGACGGCCCCGAGGCGGGGCGGCCGGGCTACGACTTCGCCGTGCAGGCGCGCGCCGGGTGGATGGCCGTCACCGGCGACCCCGAGGGCGCGCCGACCAAGGTGGGCGTGGCCGTGGTCGACGTCCTCACCGGCCAGAACGCGGCAATCGCCATCCTGGCCGCCCTGCGCGAGCGCGACCGCGGCGCCCGCGGGCAGCGCGTGGAGGTGTCGCTCTTCGACTCCGCGCTGGCCGGGCTGGTGAACGTCACGCAGGCCGCGCTGGTCACCGGCCGCGAGCCCGCGCGCTGGGGGAACGCGCACGTGACCATCGTCCCCTACCAGGCGTTCGACGCCGCCGACCGCCCCTTCATCGTGGCCGTCGGCAACGACGCGCAGTGGCGGCGGCTCTGCGCGGCCGTCGGCGCCGACGACCTGCTGGCCGACGAGCGCTTCGCCACCAACCCCGGCCGCGTGGAGCACCGCGCCGAGGTGGTCGGCGCGCTGGCGGCCCGGCTCGGGACGCGCCCGGCCGCGGAGTGGCTGGCGCTGCTGGAGACGGCCGGCGTCCCCTGCGCCCCCGTGCAGAGCGTGGGCGAGGCCCTCGGCGACCCCGTCCTCACCGCGCGCGGCGGCCTCTGGCCGATGGCGGGCGACACCTACGGCAGCGTCGAGACCGTCGCGTCGCCGCTGCGCTTCACCCGCACGCCGCCCACGCTCGCCCGCCCCGCCCCCTCCCTCGGCGAGCACACGGCCGAGGTCGAGCGCGGCGGGTGGGACGGGGTCGGATAGTCCCGCCGGGTGGAGAATCGTCCCCATTCGTGCCCGCGGATGCGCAGTTTGTCCATCTCGCGAACCTCTTTTGCAAACATGTGTAGCAGGGCCGCAAGTCCAAGTCAAAACCCTGTAAGGAGTTACTCGTCATGCGACGTTCGGTTGTTCGTCTCGTCCTTCCAGCCGCCGCCACGCTGCTCGCGTTCGCGGCGCCGGTGTCGGCGCAGTCCATCTCGGCGGTCTCGGTCGGCGGCGGAATCATGGATTACGACCTGTCGGGCACCGGCAACGTGCCCTCGTTCAACCTGCGCGTGGAGGCGCCGCTCTCCCGCAACTTCCTGCTCGAGCCGGGCGTGATGCTCTCCCGCCCCCACCTGCAGGGCGGCGACGACGCCACGATGCTGATCCCCGAGATCCAGGGCCAGTTCCAGCTTCCGCTGGGGCCCGTGGCGCCGTACCTGGGCGCCGGGATGGGCGTGGTGCTCGGCTGGGGGCCTGAGGACCGCGGCGGCTTCGAGACCGAGCTCGCCCCCTCGGTGGGCGCGGGGCTGCGCATCGACGCCGGCGGGCTGCTCGGCTTCGTGGTCGACGGCCGCATCCACGGCATGGGCTTCGACTTCGACGGCGTCACGTCCGAGCTGACGGTCGGCGTGCGCCTGCGCCGGTGATCGCTCCGGCCGCGGCCGGGACTGACACGCGAAACGCCTCCGGGACAGCCCCCCGGAGGCGTTTTGCCGTCACGTCGATGATCTCGGCGACGTTCGGGAACCCGGCGCGCCAGGAGGCTCTTCGGACAGACGAGAGTCGGATCGGGACACCGGTCGCACATCTGTGCCAGGGGTGGCGGAGTTCAGGCGGGGAGGCGGCCGAGCTTGGAAGAAGAGCGGCAGGACTGTACATTCAGGACAGACCCCGACTGGAAGGTGCCGCGTGGCGAAGCGATTGATCGACATCGATGACGGGCTGGACGATGCGCTGAAGAGGGAGGCGTGCCGGCGCGGCACGACCGAGGGTGCTATCGTAGAGCTGGCGCTGCGGCAGTATCTCTTGGGCGAAGAGCCGGCGGAGATCACCGACCCTGACGAGGTGCAGGCAGTCCTGCAGTCAGCCGCAGGCTTATGGAAAGACCGGACGGACATCGATCTCGCAACGCTGCGTCGGGCGGGAGACGAGCGGCTGGAGCGCCTGTTCGGGGATGACTGAGCCGCTCCTCGTCGAGACTGACGTTCTGGTCGATACCGACATCCTGATCGACGCCCTGCGCGGCTTTCCGCAGGCACTCGGGTTCATCAAGAGTAATCAGCCGCAACTCAGGCTGTCGGCAATCACAGTGACCGAGTTGTACACAGGGATTCGTGATCCCGAGCTCGAGCAGGTTCGAGATCTCCTCGGGATTTTTTCTATCATTCCCATCGAAAGCGACATTGCCCGGAGAGCCGGACTGATTCGGCGCCAGTATCTGCGGAGCCACAACCTCGGCTTAGCGGATGCACTGATCGCGGCAACTGCCCAGGAGGCAGGCATTCCGCTGGCGACGCTCAACCGCAAGCACTTCCCGATGATGCAGGTGGTCACGCCGTACACGAAGCCGTGATGGGGTGAGCCTCATGTAAAAGGACGGGGCGAGATCGCGATGGTCTCGCCCCGTCCGCGTTTCCATCGTGGAAAGTCTCATACCACGTTTCCGAGCATTGTTCTGGTTCGCGAGAAACAGATTGGCATCACACAGAGGACACGGAGGACACGGAGAGAACTTCAATCTCTTCCGCTGTTCCTCTGTGTTCTCTGTGCCCTCTGTGTGAGACCTTTTCA